>DAOTTW010000338.1:0-32959 GCA_034437615.1 Anaerolineae bacterium
GGTAGCGGACGCAGCAAGCCGCGTCCCTACACAGCCGTTTTGGACCGTAGGGACGCCATTCTTGGCGTCCGGGGCGGCGCAAGCCGCCATAAAATACAGTCAATCATGAAAAACCTACCCTTGAGAAGATTGAGGGGGTGAGGGCCAATTCGCGGGCAGAATGGGCCTAGCTGAGTAGTTACGTTTTTCGCGGCGGATGCAGCAGGCCGCGTCCCTACATAAACGCACTGAAATGGGGTTACAAGTCGATGTACGTTGTGTAATCATGCGCCGTGCAGCGCTTCTTCGCGGTGGGCGTGCAGCCCAGCCTAGACACAAGGGTTCAGCGCGTCTGCAAACCGCCGCAGTATTTGCGCCGACGTGCATTAGTACAGCAGTTTGCTCATGCGCTGTATATAACCATTTCATTGGCTACTTGTGTTATATGGTACGATACGCCTATAGATGTAACACAATGTAAGCTCATTATCGTAATGGACGTGGCGCATGACAACGCAAAATGACCCCAACAACCCGACATCGCAGCAAGCAACACCCCGCAACCCGACACCTACAAATCCGATGGAAACCGTCTTTGTGCAGCAGGTCGAAGCGATTAACTCCGAGATGTTCCGGCTTGGTCCAGCGATTGACGACGCGCTGTTCGCCAGCTTGAATAACCATCTATCGAAGGCGCAACGGCTGGGGATGTTGTGGTATGAGGGCGAGGTGCAAAATGCGCTGGCGCTGTATTACTTCCTGCGCTATGGCAGCGCACAAGGCATCGAGCACATGGAGCTAGCGCGTGCGTGTGCGGTGAAGGTCGGCGCGCTGGAACTGCAAATGCGCTGTGATTACAACATAGCGATGACCCTGGTGGATCGCTATGAATTTGATGCGGCGCTTGAGTACTTTAACGATGTCATCACAAACGGGCTAGCGATGGACCCAATTGCACTGGCGGTTTGCTTCAGCCTGAGTGGTCGCATGAGCTACTACATCATCACATCTCGCTGGCAGCAAGCCCTGCAAGACTTGCAACTCATGGACGAGATTCACACTAAGATCGGTGTGACCAACAAAACCCGCGATAGCTTCGCTCGTGCAACACAGACGATTTACCTGCGTGCTGCTGCTGTCCACATCGCACAGCAGAACCGCCAGGCGGCAATCAGCACGCTCAACCTATCTCGTGGCCTGGCGAAGCAGTTGGCCATCCCAGCTATGCAAGCCGAGCACGAGATACAGGAGGCGCTGTATGCGCTGGTCTTTGATGCACAAGCGGACGCCTACGATGCCTGGCTGGAGGCGAAAGCCGCCGAGGTCGATGTCATTGAAAACTGCCGGATTCTGGCTGTGTTGCGGGCTACCGAGCAGGTTGAACGCGCCGACGTGTTGTGGTCAAAGACGCTAGAGCGCATCGAGGATGATACGCTGAAGCAGCGACTCGGCGCGGTGATGGCCTAGCCCGACGGCACAGGTAAATAGAAAAACGGGTCGTTGCGGGGCAAGCCGAAAAATGGCTCTAATAGGGCCACTTCACGCGCTTGCACGCGCTGGATGCTGCGCAAATCCGGCTCTTGCGTCACATCCGGCAAGGTGGGCAGGTCGCGGCAAGCGTCCTCGCGTTTTAGCGCTCGTGTGAAAATCCAGGCGAAGCTGCTCAACCATTGCGTGCGGGACCAGCCGCCCGACTCGGTTTCTGCTAGAAGCGGCAGGCGTGCGCCGGGTGGCACCGCACCGCGCACGATGAAGCCCCGCCCGGCCCCACCGCGTATCAGCAAATTCTGATCCCCGCTGGTTTCGACAATGCCAAAACAGGCCGTATCAAGCTCAGCGACCAGCCGCGCTGCATTCAGCGGACGCGCCAGCGTGACGATATCCGGCGGTTCTTGTGCACGCAAACCCTGCTGCGCTTGCAATGTATAGCGCTGGTCAGCGTGCGATAAGCGCAATTCGCCCTGCGCAACCGTGACAATATCGCGCTCACCCGTACCGGACCACAGCGCAAAATGCGTTGCGGGCTGCTGAACGGTGACATCCTGGCCCGACAGCACATACTCAGCATAAGCGCTAGCGTCGCCACGTTGCAGCACAACCCCCTCTAGCAGGCTTGCTTGCAGGCTGGGGCGCTGTGCTGGATTGAGGGCGTAAGCGTCAAGGCGGTAGTGCGTCTCTGGCAGCAGGTACAGCAGCAGCTCCCCATAGCGCACGATGGCGCGTCCGCTGGCATCCGTGCGCAGGATGTCACCTGGCCCGATGGGGGCAATGGCCCCCTGCCGTAAGGCCAGCGCGTCGTCGGTTGCGTCCCGTTGCAGCGTCACGCCTGGATAGACGACCTCAAAGCTGGCTGCGAGTGGCGCGGGGGTGGGGTCGGCGTCCTGGGCGTGTGTTTGCAGGGGGATGATGCACAGCATCAGCAAGCAAAAGCAGCGTAGGGACGCGCTTCTGCGCGTCCGCCATCCCAGCCCAAAGCGGACACCCAGAAGGGTACCCCTACAATGCAATGACAGATCGAACATAGGTTACGTCCCGGCCTGCGGTGTGGCGATTGTCTCAGGGTCGCCCGTTTCTGGCGCTGTCTCTGGCTCGGCGCTTGTAGCGCTGTCGCTCGGTGCCGTCCCTAGTCCGGGCAGCGTCGGCGTGAAGCCCAGCGGCTGTGTGAAGGCGTCCGGGTCCTCTGCGTGGTCATCTGGAAAGACGCGCAAGCCCGCGCATTGCCCGACAACTTGCAGATTTGTAGACAGGAACCAGCCAGCGCCGCCCCGATACGCCAGGCGATACCAGTTGCCGCTTGTGCTGACGCCCAATGCAATGCGGACTTCGCTAGCGGCGGCACCGCCGACACGCGGCTGCTCTACTGATGGCCCCAGGCGCACATTGATGCTGACATCATCCGGCGTGGCGACCGAGACCGTACAACCATCAATGGCGCTATCCAGTTGCGCGAAGTTATCCGCACGCACGACATCGCTCAGTTCACCACGCATGGCCGCCCGCACGCCAAAACCGGGCGCGATGCTGCGCGTCGCGTCCAGCTTTTCGACGTCTACGGTGCCATCGGTGACGATCACACCTGTGCGCCCGCTGCTCTCCACGCGGATTTCAAACTCGGTGCCGCGTGCGCCCAACGTCATGCCAGGGGTGCGCACGCGATAGGACGAATTGCGGTTTAGCTCGTTCTGGATGCGCTGTGAGGTGCGGCCACGCAGCACCTCAACCGTCAGCGAGAAAATGTTATCGCTGCCGATGAATTGCTCGATGCGGTATTGGGTGTTGGGCTGCAAGTCGGTGGTCATGCCATCCATGAAGGTAATGCGTGCTTCACCCTGCGCCCCGGTGCTGATTAAATCCCCTACGCCGACGATGCTTTCTGTTTCGATAGGGATGCTAGCGGCGGTGTTGACGCGCTGCACCTGCACACCGGATGTTAGCACGGTCATCACGGCGGCGCGGTCAGGCTGCGCCAGTACGCGCAGCGATAGCAGCAGCACACCCAGCATTAGCACGACGATTATCAAGCTGCGTTTGGTCATGTGTTGTCGGTCTCCTTTGCGACGTTTTTGCGACGTTTTTCGTGGCGGACGTAGCAAGCCGCGTAACGACACAGGCAGGCGTGTTTTTAGGCTGTGCTCTCGTCGCTCGATACGACATCCATTACATTATAGCAGGCGGTCAGGCACGCTGGACGATCTGCACGATTTCTTGCTGCTGGCGTAGCTTGATGATGTGGTCCGGCGGATAGTAGCCCTTGCTCAGCGACATCAGCGGATAGGTCAGCGTGCGTGGGCCAATCAATACGCCGGGGTTCGTGACCGTGTTGCAGCCCGTCTGCGCCTCATCGCCTAATATCGCGCCGAATTTGGCCAGCCCGGTGTCGTAGCGCTGGCCCTCAATTGTCAGCACGATGGTGGGGCGCTGGTGCGTCACTGGGTCCGGCACGGAATTCACGGGCAGGTTCGATATTTTGGTGCCTGCGCCCAGGTTGACATGCCGCCCCAGCAGGCTATCCCCGATGTAACTGAAGTGCGGCGCGGCGGCCCCCGCTAGCAGCAGGCTATTTTTAACCTCTGTCGCGTGGCCGACCATCGCACCAGCCCCAATCACCACGTTAGCGCGTATATGCGCCCCATGCCCGATTTTGGCACCATCCATGATGAGCGCAGGGCCTTCAATGTAAGCAGTCGGCTCGATGTTGACGTTCTGGCCGATGTAAACGGGCTGGCTGCCCAGCGCAACCAACGGGTGCAGGTCGTGATTGTGGGCGTTGGGTGTCAGGTCAGCGCTCAAGCGTGCCTGCACGTAGGCCGCAATGCGCCCGATGCCCTCCCAAACGTAGGTGGTGCCCTGGAATAATGCAGCATGTGCGCTGTGTGTGAGGTCGAAAAAGTCGCTGGCGTCTAGCATGGTCTTATTCCCCTGCATACACTGGTTAAAGTGCCTACATTGTACACCCAGGCAGCGCCCCTACGAAAATGCGACCACAGGGGCTATACTCGGCGGACAAATACGATTCTAACCTGGGGAGATAACCTTGACGAACATAGATGCAGGGTTGTTCAGGAAATACGATGTTCGCGGGGAGGCCGAAGGCGTCTCGGCACCGCTGAACGAAAGCAACGCTTTTTACATTGGGCAGGCGTTCGGCACGTTCTTGCAAGTAGGCTATCAGACGGACGAGGTGGTCGTCGGTCAGGATAACCGCAGCACGTCGCCCACGCTGGCCAACGCCCTGATTGACGGCTTACAGGCGTCCGGCTGTACGGTGATTGACATTGGCCAGTGCTCCACGCCGATTGTGTATTGGGCGGTGGCGCAGCGCACCCATGCCGACGTCGGCGGCGTGATGGTCACAGGCAGCCATCTGGCCCCACAATACAACGGCTTCAAGCTCTGCGTGGGCCGTAGCAGCATCCACAGCGACCAGATACAAACCCTTTACGAGATGATTCGCAACGATGCCCTGATGCGCGGTAGCGGTAACATGCGCCGCCAGGAGGACATCATCGGGCGTTATGTGGCGGATGTCTCGAGGCGCATCACGATGCCGCGCAAGCTGCGCGTGGTCGTGGACGCGGGTAACGGCACCGCTGGCCTCGTCGCGCCGTCGCTGCTGCGTGTGTGGGGGCAGGATATGCTTGCCTGCCTGTATTGTGAGCCGGATAGCCGCTACCCCAACCATCAGCCCGACCCATCGCAGCCGAAGAACCTGCAAGCGCTGATTAAAGCGGTGCATCAGACCGGGGCCGACGTGGGTTTTGCCTTTGATGGCGATGCGGACCGCGTCGGTGTGGTGGATAACGCTGGCAACCCAATTGCACCGGACCGGATTCTGACGCTGCTGGCGCAGGATTTGCTCGCACGTCAGCCGAATGCCCGTGTGATTGCCGATGTCTCGTGCAGTCAGGTGTTTTCGGATGCGGTTACGGCGGCGGGCGGCCAGCCGATACTGTGGCAGACGGGCCATTCGCTGATTAAAGAGCACATGCAAGCGCAGGACGCGCCGCTTGCGGGTGAGATCAGCGGGCATATGTTCTTTGCAGAGAATTACTATGGCTTCGATGATGGCTACTTTGCGATGGGCCGCGTGCTGCAATTGCTCGGCAACAGCGCTCAATCGCTCTCCGAACTGGACGCCGCCCTACCCCGTTTGCACAGCAGCCCGGTGTATCGTCCACACTGCCCGCCGGAAGTCATGCCGCAGGTGATCCAGGCGGTGCAAGATGAACTACAGCATGAGGGCCGGCTGATTACGATTGATGGCGTGCGCGTCAACTTTCAGGATGGCTGGGGGCTGATACGCGCCAGCAACACCGAACCCGTGCTCAGCCTGCGCTTTGAGGGCCGTACAGCAGCCATCACACAGCAATATCAAGAGCGCTTCTTCGCGATCATGCGGCGCTTCTCAGAGGTGGTGTTTGAATAGGTAACTGCTCAGCCCTCACCCCCTCAATCCCTTTTCAGGGGTAGGTATTTGATAATTGGCGGCGTTTTATGGCGGTTTGCACCGCCCCAGACACCCCATTGGGTGTCCCTACGGTTCACAGCGGTTGTGTAGGGACGTGCAATGGCACGTCCGCCGAAATACCTACCCCTGTAAACCCCTTCAGGGGGGTTGGCCCTGCGGCAGCCGCTGGCTTTAGCCAGTGGCGACACACGCAGACTGGCCTGAGTCGTTACGCCGCCCCGGACACCCAGAAGGGTGTCCCTACAGGACATCGTTCGTAGGGACACGGCAAGCCGTGTCCGCAAACCGTGTCAATTATTTTGTTGGGATGGCCTTATTCTTCTTCGCGTTCGCCTGGGTTGTCGCGCCATGTAACGTACAGGCCCCACAACAGAGGCAGGAAACCCGCCCCAACCAGGCCGAAGGTGATGAGGAACGTAGGACTTAAGATGTAATCCCAGAAGTTAATGTAAGGCATTTCAGCGTCTCCTTGAAAGACTGTGTACGAAAAACGCAATAAACGTTACTGAAGCGGTTCTGCGCGTGCGACTTCGAAACTGTTGCGGATGCTGGGCATGTACGTACTGATCCACATACGCACCGGACTGACATTTTGCGCAGCGGCTGAAACAACCATATCTTGCGGGGTGGCGTCGGCGTCGGTTACATCCGACAACGGATCGCCGACGACTTCATCAGCCTCTCCCGCCGACAGGTTTATCTGATCGGGTATGGCCGTCAAGAATTCATCAATGCCCGTGTTAAAGTCGTCAATGGCCTGCTGCAATACGAAGTAGGTGTCGTAGGCGTTTACCAGGGTCTCGAATTGCCCCGGATAGCTGCCAATCTGCATCCAGTATTGTGATTCGGACAGGGCTTCGATGACGAAAATGGGTTCAGCGCGTGTCGGCACGATGCCTTCGGCTTCTGTGACGATGAATTCAAAGATGACCCTGTTGCCTTCGTTGCGCGTCTGCATTTCACCCACCCATGCTTCGGGCACTTCGACGCTGAAATTATACAACGGGCCTTCTTCAAAGCCGTGCTGATAGCGTAAGGTGCTGGCGACAAGGGTATTGTCCACCGGCTGCGCAGGCAGGACCTCTGCGCTACTAAAAGCGCTACCCGCGCAACCCGTGAGCGCGATCAGCGCCACCAATGAGAAAGCAAGCATTTGCATGTACATTACGTAGCTGCGTTTAGCCATCTGAAACCCTCCAGGTTCGTAGCTATAGTTAGAAAGCAAGTTGATCCGCTGGGATGTCGTCCAGGCTCTGCCAGGGCATCCGTATTTCGCTGACCTGCAAGCGCCGACCCAGGCGGAAAACGATAAGCAGAAGCACGATTGCCAGCAACGCAAGCGACGTTGTGTATACCGCAGTATACCCTGTAGCGACGCTGCCTGTCAGGTGTTGGACGACATCGCGCATCAGGCCGCCGCCAATCGTGCCGAAGCCCTGCCCCATCGCCTGCACGATACCCCAGACGCCCATGAACAGGCCCGCGTGGGCAATATCGGCCAGCGACATCACCAGGATGATGCTACCGACCAGGAACAGGCCGCGCCCCATGCTGATTAGCCCAACGCCAAAGCGGAAGGTGTCTACCAGTTGATCGGTGCTGGATGCAGTGACCACGCCGAACCCCACCAGGCCGAAACCACAGCCGAGCGAGATCAGGATGATGGGCGTTTGCTTGCGCACGAGCATCCAACCCGCAGTCGCCACCCCTGTAATCGTCATGATGCCCCACAGCGCGGTTAGCTCCATCGTCTGCGAGACGCTCATGCCGAGCACCTGCCCGCCGTATGGCTCTAGCAGCACGTCATGCACCGCGAAGGCCATCATAGAGATGAAGATAATCAGGAAGAGGCCACGCACGCGCTGATGTGCCCCGATTTGCTTGAGCGAATCCAGCAGCGAGAGGCGCACGCGCACCGTAGCTGTGCGCGAGATGATGGAGCCATCTGGCCGCAGGCGCTCTTGCCGATACAACGCGATAACGGTCAGCAGCACAAAGACAATGGCGCTGCCCTGCATCACCTGAATCAGCCGTCTGTGGCTGTAATCCGTCAATAAGGCGCTGACGATAATGGCGCTGACGACGGTGCCGAGGATCAGCATAATCCACAGCAGGGCAATGACCTTGCCGCGTTGCCGGGGCGCGGTGATGTCGCTGACGAGCGCGAGATAGACCGTTTCGATGATGTTGATGCCCAGGCCATACGCGCCGAAGATCAGCAGACAGATGAGCATGGCCGGTAAAAAGGGCACAACGCCGTCGCCCCCCAGCAAGATCAGGGCGAAGGGCGCACACGCCAGGCCGCCATAGGTCAGCACCACGCCGAAGACGATATAGGGCGTGCGCCAGCGCCCCGCCGAACGCGCTTGATCGGATTTGTAGCCGATCATCGCACGGACCGGTGACACGAAGTAATGCAGTGAGATCAGCAAGGCAACGACCACAGCCGGGATGCCCAGGTCGGTAATCAGCACGCGGTTCAGCGTGCCGGTGATGGGCGCTAACGACAAGCCCACGCCGAACTGAAACAGCCCCAAGCGCAGTACACTCAGCCACCAGCGGCTATCCTGGTGGCCATCAAACCAATCTTGTACGGGGCTAAAGACATAATCCGTTGTGTCGCCTATCGTACGAGCGATGCGGTTGATCGGTGCAAAGTTCATGGTGTTCCGTTACCTTCGTGTATGTCGGTTATTGTGCCGCGCTTTATTTGGCACTGAGCACTTCAGCGGCCACGTCTGCGCTGACTTCGCTCAAGCCTCTGGCACGGGCTTCGGATTCGACCTGCATTTGATATTCGCGGCTAGCAGAGATGCGCCCGATATACGTGAGCTTCTCCAATGCCGCATCGAGCAGTTGCTTCGCGCCCTCCGACCAGGCCAGATTGCCCGGTGAGGCGTTGGCTTTGCCGTTGCTGCCGTTCGGCTTGGCCTTCTGCGCCTGATAAGCGCCATCCAGCGGCAGCACGTTGAACAGCACGTCATACAGGCGGTTGACGATCTCCTGAATGATATGCACCGTGCCACGATAGCCCATGAAGGGCGTGCCGATAGAGCGGCAGACGACAGCGCCAGGGAAGGCCGCCATGATGAAATTCGTGTGGCGTGCCCCGGCTTCGGCCAGGTAGATCTTCTCGTTGATAGAGCCAAAGACGAAGCTGGGCGCGTGGTTGTGCAGCATTTGCCGCACGGCTTCGTTATCCATCGCGCCATGTTTGCGCGGTCGCGTGGCGCTAAACGTGATCTGTAAGCCCAGTTCATCGCCCAGGTAGGCCCGCAGCCCGTCCACATAGGTCTGTGTGCCCACCAGCCCCACCGTCAGCGTGTTGAACCAGTCCCCTTGTGGGCCTTTCCATAAATCCCACACAGCACGCAGGGTTGTGGCCTTCTCTTGCTTGATGAAGGCTTTGGCCTGTTCGCTGTTGCCGAGCATCTCGCCCAGCCGCAGCACAAACTGCGTCGTGGCCTGCATCCCGATGGGCGCATGGAGCCAGTCGCGGCCCAGCGCAGCCGCTAAGCTGTGGCCGAACTCCTTATAGAGCACGACGCTATACTGTGCTTTTGCTAGCTGTGCGATGTCGGCCAGCTTGGATTCATACGGAAAGACCACGTTCACGCGGCCACCCGCGCCTTCGATCAGGCGCTTGACCTCATGCAGGTCCGAGGGCGCGTTGAAGCAGCCGTAGGTCGGCCCGATGATATTCACGAGGCCGGCTTCTGGCTCTACTGTGCTGGCGTCGATGCCGTATTGCTGCCACAGCCAGAGCAGGATGCGGTCACGCCCGACCCACTCATCATCCGTTAGCGATTCGCTGTGAAAGAAGGTGGTGCCCGGCTTCAGCATCTTGACCAGATCGGACAGATCAGAGCCGATCATCTCGCTTTCAGCCGTCGAGATAACGATCAGCTTTGTGTCGTCTTTGAGCTTGCCCATCGTCACCAGATCATCATAGGTGCGCTGGACGGCTGGCGCGGTGCCCGTGCCGCCGACCTCTTCTTCGGTGATGACGGAGGGCGTGATGTTGTCGATATTCGGGATGGCGTCGGTGTAATCCGGGACGGCGGTAGCGACCAGGTTATAGCAGCCAATCGGCGCGTCACAGATCACGTGCACATCTGGCATGGCGCAGACCGACCAGACCGCCGCCCAATAGCTACTGGTATCCGGTAGATCGCGGATGACTTTTGACATCACTCAATCGCTCCTACGGGTATCATGTCCGCATCATCGGCAAAGAATTCCTGCATGAAGCTGTAGCGCTCGCCCCGTTGTAGCATCTGGCTCATGAAGCCGACGGTGGCGGCCATGCCGCCACTCAGGAAGAAGGGGCGCGACGCAAGCTGATTGGTGAAATACAGTGCCGGGATGCCGCGCTCTTTGGCGATGGCGCAAAACGGCGTCGTGCCCAAAACCAGATCAGGCTGGTATTTATCCAGCGCCGCCACGTCATCCTCTAGCGATTTGCGATAGACGATTTCCTGTGTGCCCTTGCCGCGCAGATACATATCATCCGGCAGCACCAGCGGGTCGAGGCCGATAGAGGTCGATACATAGGGCACATCAGCCCCGGCTTCGGCCAGCACACGCGCATAGGCCAGTTCGGTGCCCTCATAGCCCGTCACCAGAATGCGCCCCGATAGCGGCTGTGCATCCAGGATGGCTTGCGCCTTGTCGCGTTCTTCGGCGGCGACCTGCTCCACGAGTTCGGGGTCCAGCTTGAGCAAAGAGCCGACGGATTTGATCCAGGCATAGGAGCCAGACGCGCCCACCGGCGCACCGCCGACAATGGGAATGTGCCACTCGCGGAAGAGGTCCATCGTCTGCTTGTAGAAGGGGTGCAGCGGTGCCAGTGCCCCGACATGCCCCACGCGCCGCAGGTCCTCTACCGAGCGCCCCGGCAAGGTGATCGTCTGCTCGACGCCCATGCGCCGCAGCAGCCCATCAATCGCCAGCGGGTCCGCCGGGAAGATTTCACCGAGCAGCACAACGGTCTTGCTCTCTCGCGGGGATTTCGTATCACCGAGCCGCCGCAGCAGCGCCTCTAGCGCTACGTCTTTGGCTTCCGGGTGTGAGTGGATCGCATAAGCCGGGACGCGCACCAAGATCACCTCGGCATCCCCGACCTTCTTCGGGAGCATTTCCTCTGGCAAGCCTGCTGTCTCTGCGACGCACAACGACACCACCGGGATGACCTCGCAGCCTGGTTCTTTCGCAGCGACCTCAATGGCGGCCACCGTCGCCTCGACAACGGCACCTTGCATCAGTTCTTCGGTGCCGAGGTGCGCGGCCAGAATCGATTTACGTGCGCCGTAGAAGTGCGTCACAAACGTTAACCCATAGAGGCAGCCTGTATCGGTTGCCATCACGGGATGCATCCCTTCTACACGTGTCAGGATGCGCAACGACCCGAAGGCCGGGCACATCGACTGTGGGTGTAGCTGGCAGGGCTTGGTCTGTGCTTGCTCACTCGTCTCGCCAGTTGTTCCGGTGTCACTTGCAGCAGTCATAAAGGCTCACTTTTATCATTCGGGCATTGCTTATGGAGAAGCGAAAACCAATGCATAGAATCCTGTGTGGGGGCGCAGCGTGCTGCGCCCTGGGTGCAATACATTGCACCCCTACAGATTGTCTGGTTTCGTTTTCATTCATCAAGCGTTGCTTGTGTTGTCTGCGTTGTCTGTGTTGTCTACGTCATCAAAGGGTGTCACGTCGCCGTTGGGTGCGCTGGTTGTGCCCGTTGCTGGCGTCGTCGGCTCTGCTGGCTCTGCTGGCTCTGACGGTGCGCTATCGCTGGCCTGCGGCTGTGACGGTGCTGCTGGCTCTGCTGGCACATCCGGCGCTGTCGTTGCGGGTGTATCGGCCACACGTTCGCTGACGGCGGCCTGCGCTTCTGTATCGCTTGCGCCGCTTGCATCGGCGTTATCGTTGGGTCGGATCGTCACCTTGCCGCCGGAGGGCGTGATGGCGTTCAGCGTGGTCGTCACGTTACGCGGCGGGTCCATGTCAATTTGTGGGTCCTGGCGCGTGTCGATATTGCGCAGGTAACTGCGGCCTGCTTCTCTGTCGGTCAGGACTGCCGCAGCGATGAAGCCAATGATGGTCAGGGCAAGCGGCCCGTAGCACAGCACAAAAGCTGAAAATGGCAGATCAAAGATATACATCGCGTTTTTGCCTCTTTCTGTCGCTATTTTTGTTTGTCGCTCTTAATGGGTAACCAACTGCGGACGCCAAGAATGGCTTCCCTACCCAAATCATCTGAATCTGTCTTGATTTTTCCATTATTTATTGCCATCCCACAGCTTGCAAGGGCACCCTGACGAGCGTCCCTACGATGCCATGCGGCGGCTAATGGTAAGATGGTGCGTCTACGTAGCGTATGTCAATCTGTGAGAAAGCCTGCCCGGTGCGCGTCAGCGCCGACAGGAACGCTACCTTCTGATCCAGATTCTCACCGTCACCGATGCGAATCTCGGTTGCGCCGGAAGTGACCGTAATGCCGTCGCTGCCTTCGCTATCTAAGCCTGTCACGTGAATGCCGATTGCCTCCACCATCTGCTGAACGCGGCGCTGCACCGGGTCCGTCAGGTGGACTTGATGCGTTGCATCCAAATCGAGGTGTGGCTGCTCAGGGACGTTGATCGCTGCTACGTTGCCGAATAGATCGTCTGCATTAGCTGAGTTGGGGCTGCCAGGCGGCTCCTGAGCGCCAAAGACTTCCAGGAATTCGCTATATCCCAGCGGTGTGAAGTCTGTGGAGGGCGGAATTTCGTTGTTATGAATGCGGCGGGCTAGGTCGCCGTAGATCTCATCAAATTCGGGCACCTCTAAAGCCAGCTTGCAGCTATCGGCCAGCACACGCGCCTCGTGGTTCAGCGGTACACGGGTCAAAATCGGGATACCGCTGGCCTCGGCGTAGCGGTCGGCGGTGTCGGTGCCGTCGTCGCGGTTGACGATCATGCCGAGAATCTGCGTGCTGCCGCCCATCGTCTGAAAGTAGCGGGCGGCGGTTGCGATGTTGTTGGCGGCGTACAGCGATTGGCGGTCATGGCCGACGACCAGGATCACCTCTTCTGCTATGCTACGCGCCAGGGGCGTCGCAAAGCCACCACAGACGACATCACCGAGAAAATCCATCACGATGTAATCCAAATCCCAGCTTGACATGCCGAGCTTCTCTAGCGTTTTGAAGCCATGCGTGATGCCCTGGCCACCGCAGCCACGCCCGACCGCCGGACCGCCGATTTCACAGCCGAAGATGGGCATACCGGGCGCGAGTTCGCTGCGGAAAACGACATCGCCGACGCTCAATTCATCCTGCGTGCCGTTTTCCTTGCGTTCACGCCACACGTCGCCCAGGGTGGGCAGTGAATGGCCGCCGAAGATCGTGTTGCAGGAATCGTGCTTCGGGTCACAGCCGAGTTGTAGCACGCGGTGCCCATCGTATGTGAGCTTGCCGGTCAGGTTTGAGGTGGTGAAGCTCTTGCCGATGCCACCTTTGCCGTAAATCGCTAACATTCTGGCTTTCATGCCGTCATCCTTCGTCTATTTCTGCTATCTGCTATCTGTTATCTTTGATTTTTCGTCTTTGTCTTGCTGGTGTTGCTGCGTAAAATTGTCTATTTTGACCTGTACTTTATAGCGGCTATCGCTGCCCCGGACACCAAGAATAGCTGACGTGCTGACACGCTACGTCGGCCATTCAAACACCAGCTTCAAGCAGTCCTGGTCGTGCAACGCTAACTCGTAACCCCGCAGTACGTCCTCTTGATCGCGCATTACCACGCTATGCGTCAGTAAGGGCGCGACGTTCATTATGTTCTTCTTTATATTTTTCTTTATATTTTTCTTGTCGCGCTCGTTTTGCTGGTCTTGCTGGTCTGTGCCGGATGCCAGCAGGTCGCGGCTGCGCTGTAAATCACCCTGCGCCCATTCTTTGGCCGTGAGCAGCCTGGCCTCTTTTAAAAACAGCGGCATGTACGGTAAATCTAATTTCTGATAGTAACCTAACAGCAGCACGGTGCCGCCATTGGCCAGGCGTGGCAAAGCGTCGGTTAACGCCTGCATGGACCCACTCGCTTCGATGATGGCGTCTACGGGTTCCGTGATGGCGTCGGTGACGCTGCTTTCATCCACGTTAATCACAGCATCCCCGATGGCTTTGGCGAGGCGCTGCGGGTTCTTATCGGTCACCGCCACCCATGCGCCACGCTCACAGGCGATGCGTGCCGCCAACTGCCCCACCGGACCCTGCCCGATGACCAGCACGCGCTGCCCCGGCTGCACGTTGAGCACATCCACGCCATGCAGAGACGTGGCCGTCAACGCCAGCAGCACCCCATGACGCGGCTCGATTCCGTTCAGGTGGACCACGCGCTCCGCAGGCACATGCAGACGCGCCGACTGGCCACCCCAGGCGGCGTTCACGCCTTCATAGCACATCGCGCCACCGACATACACCCATTGGTCACGCAAAGCAGCGCCGTTCGGCACGTCCGCGCCCACGTCAACGATCTGGCCGACTGTCTCATAACCAGGGATTAGCGGCGGTTGCAGCATGGGATGTGGCATCATGCCACCCAACACCATGCGCTCCGTGCCTGCGCTGATCGAGGTGTAGCGCGTTTCGACCACGACATCCGTCGGGCCGAGGTCTTTCAGCGTGACGGTTTGTAGCTCGATGCGGTTGGCTTCGGGTATGACGATGGCGTGTGTTTGCATATAAAATCCTTAGGCGTTCGAGGCTTCGGCTGTTTTCTGCTTGCGTGCCTGCACACCGCGCACGGTAAATTGTGCGAAGTTCAGCAGATAACTCACGTAGGCAATCAGCATCAGCGACATAAGCTGGTATTCGTTCGCGCCGAGTAAGATCGCGATGAAATACAGGTTGTGCATGAAAAGCGCGAAGGCGTTCATGGCATCTTCCCAGAAGAATTCCGGGGCCAGGAACCATTTGCCGAACACGTCTTTCTCCCAGAACATGCCCGTAATCGTGATCGCCCATAGCAGCACGATCTTGACCAGGACACTGACATTCGCCAGCATATAATTTTCGCCAGTCGTCAGGTAGTGGACGATCAGCCCCAAAGAGATGACGAATGTCACAAATTGCAGTGGGGCTAATATCATCTGCACAAGCGTCCACTTACTTTCGTCGCGTCTTCTCATTTGTTCGGCGGTATAGCTAGACATGGGTTCGTCCTTTGTCATCTGTTAGCTGTCATCTTCGTCTGGTCGTAGGGATGCGGCTTGTCGTGTCCCATGTGCGTCGACTTAAGCATTAGTCGGTGTTACGCCACTGGCTAATGCCAGCGGCTGCCAAAACTGCCAACCCCTCTAAAGAGGGCTTCTGCTCAGTGCCGCAGCCTGCTTCAGCAGGCTTGTCGTTACCGGAGCCGGACGTTTTAACGTCTGGCGACACGCAGCAAATGGCCTTAAGCCCTCTGCGGACGCCAAGAATGGCGTCCCTACTGGCACATTTTGCTGACGCGCTGACTTGCTTACAAATCCAGAAAGGCGCGTAACTGCGCAAAATATTCGTCCGGCTTTTCGATCATGGGCATGTGGCCGCAATCCTCAATCCAATGCACGCGACAATCAGGGATCGTATCGACGGTGTAAGCCACATTTTGCGTCGGCATAACGCCATCTTCGCGGCAGGCGATCAGCAGCACAGGCACCTGCACCTTCGCCCCTGCCGCCGGGATTGCCGGGGTGGTGGCGTCGTCGGCGCAAGCGGTGGCCGTATCCGGGTCGAGTTCCAGGAAATCACGCAAGCCCTGATCGAGCAGCGCCTGGTCGTCGGGCACATTATGGAAGTAGCGCTTCGCCATACGGCGCGACATGCCAGGCACACGCGCCAGCCAGGGTTTGCGCACGGGCCGCATCAGCTTGAATACGCCCATCACCATGCGGTAGACGCGGGCCTGCGTCTGTGACATGAAGAAGCTGAGCGAGATCAAGACGATGCGCTGCACGCGCTGCGGTGCCTTGTCCGTCAGCAGCAGCGCCATAGCGCCGCCCATCGAATGCCCCACAAGCTGCACGCGCTCTAGCCCCAGCCAATCCAGCAATTCAACCAGTGCGTCTACCTGTGCCCATAAATCCTGGGCGGGTGCGACGGGTTGGCTGCGGCCTGTGCCCGGTAGATCTGGCACGATGACCTGGGCCGTCTGTGAGAGGCTGTGTGCGGTGCCCTGCCAGTAATTGCCCGTGCCGCCCCAGCCATGAATCAGCAAGATCGGTGCTGCGCCTGTGGGCTGCTGCGCGTCGTAAATATCCACGACGAACGGGCCTTGTTCGCGCTGGAAGGTGAGGGTTCTGTAGGGACGGGGCATCCCCCGCACATTTGCAGGGGTCTGGGCGGACGACACATGTGTCGTCCCTACACTGTTATGTTCTGCATGATGTTCTGCAACGTGTGTCATTGTTTTATCACCCGTTCACGCACAACCTGCTGCGCTGTCTTGGCAGACCGGGTGGCGTTATTCGCGTTCTCTTTGTAGGGTTGGGCCTGCGGTTTGGGTGGGATGGCGCGGATGCCCCAGCCCCATAACATGCTGGCCACAGGCAGCACCAGCAGCAGATGCTCCAGGATGCCGAGGCCGATCATGGTCGCGACGATCAGCGCGCCGAGGCTATGGCCGACGCTGGCCGTAACCAGCGCGTGATAGACCAGGCCGAGCAGCGCCAGCGTCGCCAGCCCCACCGACAGCGGGAAGAAACCCGTGCTGCCGCGCTTGCCGAGTAAACCATGCAAGTGATGCATCCATTCCGGCAGCAGATTAATGCGGAAATTACGCACGCCGAAAAACACGTTCAGCTTGGCGCTGGTGTGCATCAGCCACAGCGCCAGGTAAATCCACAGCGCCCACTGATTGGGCTGGCCCCACGTAATCACACAGATCAGCAACGCACAGACCGCCGCCAGCACCTCATGATAAAGGCTGAATTGCAGCGCTGCCGTGAAACGCGCCAGCAGCGTCTGCTTGCGCAAGGCAGGTTCCAGGCTCGTCCCCGGCCCGGTGATGTAACCCAGGTAATAGGCCATAATCAGCCAGCCCCAGATCAAGACGCCACAGGTCACCGACGCTATCACGGCAATGGGTTCGGTCATGTCACGGGTGCCCACGATGACCACGAACGACAGCAGCATGGCCAGCGTCGCCACCACATAGCCCACCTGCGTCAGTAGGCGGGGACGCCCGTAGACCGCAATAATTAGCCCTGTGGTAAACCACCACAAAAAGACCGTGAAAAGAATCGCTGAGAATAGCGTCAGTAACGGCATTAGCTACGTTGTCCCCCCGGCAGGTAATGACGCACCTGCGATACGAGAATTTCGCCCGTCATGCGCATCTGGCTGAGCCAGGGCACCGGGGTCATCTTCTTGTACATGTAGCTTTCAAACGTCAGTTGTTGCACGTCGCGGTTGCGGCACATATCCGTAAAGACTTCCATCTGACGCGAATTGCCATAGCCCCACTTTTGCAGGTACTTGAGGAAGCTGTACATCACGCGGTATTCGCGCCACCAGGTTTTCTCATAGCTGAGCAAGGCGGCCTCGGAGGTATCGGGCAGCTTTTCGATCAGCGTTTCGGCGGCGCGGGCGGCGCTCTTCATCGCCCAGTAGATGCCCTCGCCGGACGTACCGACGACCAAGCCAGCCGCGTCCCCGACCAGCATCACGCGCTCGAAGGCCATGCGCTTACGGGCATGGATGGGCAGGGCGTGCGCCTCCTCCATCATGACCTCCGCATTTTCCAGCCCCGGCACGCGCTGCTTCAGGTTACACAGCAACTGCCGCATCTCCTTTGTCTTGCCAGGGCCAGCGCCCAGGCCGACGGCCAGATGATCTTTCTTCGGGAAGACCCAGGCGTATAAATCCGGGCTGACATCGGTGCCTAAATACAGGTGGGCGGTATCGGCCCATTGCTGCATGTCGGCTTCTGGCAGGCGCAGACGCTCCTGGATGGCCACACAATACGGGATGCGCTCCAGCCCTAGCAAACGCGCTGTGGTCGAATAGGCCCCATCAGCGCCGATCACGGCTTCGACGTGCAATGTGTGGCGCTCGCTGCTGCCCCTGTGCGTATATTGGGCGACGACGCCATCGGGCTGCACCGCCAAGCTGACCAGCTTGCCTTCGATCAGTTCGGCACCGTTATCGACGGCACGCTGGCGCAGCCAGGGGTCTAAATCTTCGCGGCGGCACATGGCCACATAGTCGTTTGTGCGCTCCTGCGTGCCTGTCACGTCGATATCTGCGATGCGCTCGGTTGGGGAGTGAAATTGTGCTTTGTGGACCTTGCGTGAGATCAGGCTTTCGGGGATGTCGAATTCCTCAAAGGCCACCGGCGGCAGTGCGCCCCCACATGGCTTGACCCAGCTTAAATCGCGCTCTAACAGTATGACAGGAATGCCTGCACGGACCAGCATATCGGCTGCGGTTGCACCGCCGACGGAAGCCCCTACCACTAAAATCGGTTTGATCGGTTGTTGTTGCATAGCGTCGTTTACCCCTAAAACTCTCTTACTTCAAGCGTGTCAGCCTGTCAGCCTGTCAGCACGTCGGCAAACTCAGGCACGTTTAGCTGAAATGCTGAAATGCTGGAATGCTGAAGCGCTGAAATGCCAAAAGACTAGCCAACGGCGCGCAGGCCGATAGCCGCCACCAGCATCCCCCACACGAAGAAGCTCACGCCGATGGCGCTGAACTTCAGGAAATTCTCAAGCGGGTCCTGGATGAATTTACGCTGCGTCGGCACCTGAACGGCCATGACGCCGACAATCACCAGCGCGGCCAGCCAATTACCCCAGGCCAGGAACGCGGCAATCACGCCCAACTGCGCCAGGGTCATCGTAATCACGATCAGCCAGGCGGCGCGTTTGGGGCCATATTGCACGGGGATCGAACGGATGCCGCTAGCGCGGTCGCCGTCGATGCTCTTGTAATCGTTGATGCTCATAATGCCGTGTGCACCAACCGAGTAGATCAGCGCAATCAGCAGGCTGGCAGGCGTCAGCGCAGCAAACGCCATATGACCCGCAAGCCAGGCCAGGCCCTCGTAAGAGATGGCGACCAGTGTATTGCCATACCAGCCATTGCGTTTGGCACGCACGGGCGGCGCACTGTAGAAGACCGCCATCAGCAGCCCCACCGAGACCAGTAGCGCTACATCGCTACCCAAAAACAGCGCGATACCCAGCCCGGTGCTAGTCAGCAGCACGAACGTGATAAACACCTGCGTCAAGCTGACCATACCGGATGGGATCAAGCGCTGCGGTTCGTTGATGGCATCGACTTCACGATCAAAGTAATCGTTGACGACCTGAGATGCACCTGTGAGGATCGGCCCGGCCATCAACATGCCAAGCGTGATGAGGCCAATATCTGCGAGGTTCCAGCCAGTGGCACCACTGGCGACAGCCCCGCACAGGAAGGCCCACATCGGCGCAAACCAGGTGATCGGCTTCATCAGCTTGATCGACCGCACAATGATCGCTGGGCGTTCTCGCTGTATGTCCGTTGCGGTTGCGCCGCTTCTGGAGGTTACGGGTTGATCCCGTGAGACCAGGGATTGATCGAATGTCACATCTACCACCTTACAGTAAAGTTTCTTGATAAGCCTTCAGTCAGCGTATGCGCTGCTGTTGCCGTACATCCACCCCGCCAGCGGGGAGGGGTGGGCCGTTCTCAAGGGTAGGTATTTTAGATTTGTCGTCGTCTTCGGTAGCGGACGCAGCAAGCCGCGTCCCTACACAGCCGTTTTGGACCGTAGGGACGCCATTCTTGGCGTCCGGGGCGGTGCAAACCGCCATAAAATACGGTCAAACATCAAATACCTACCCCTGAAAAGGGGTGGGCCGGGGTGGGGTTGTCTCTTTATCACAAGCCGCCCCCGATGTTACGCTGTTTATTCCGGCTCGTAGCGGATATTCTCCGGCATCACGTTCGCATTACGCGCTGAACCGGGCGGGATGACCGCACCCTGATGGCAGAGCGTGCAAGAGGGTTCGGAGCCGTTGAACGCATCGGACCAGGTGGTATAAATCACTTGGTTCATACCGAGCATGTGCTGCGCGTAGAGCTTTGCAGGCACTTCGTTGCTGGGGAAGTAACGCGAGTTGTGGCAGTGCGTACAGCCCACATTCATAGACGAATTCATGTGATACATGACCTTCTGCTGGTATTGCACCGTCTCTAACGAGATGTCCTGGCGAGCGTTGACGTTCAGGATGTTCTCGTCATAGCCGACGCTGAGGTCTTCGGCGTATACCCGCGCCATGTTGAATTCTGGTCCGAGGATGCCGAATTCGGCATTTTCATACGGGTTCGGCACGGCCACACCATTATGGCAGGTCGCGCAGACGATTTGTGCGCCGCTAGGCTGCTTTTCGTCCGTGACTTGCGTCAGCGTACCCAGCCAGTTACGGTTCAAATCCTGCGAGACGAGCGTATGCAGACGGGCCGTGTTCTTGTTTTCCATCGCCACCGGGTCATCCCACACGTCTGCGGCGAAGTTCTGCAAGCTGTGGCAATAATCACAATTGACCTGCAAGCCTGCGGAGTAGTAGTTCAGCATGTAGCCGACGATTTCCTGCGGTGAAGCGTCCGTGAGCACCTGCACGTTAATCGTCTCTTCGCGCTCATACAGGTAATCACCCATCGCGAGGTAGGCTTCTTCGCTGACGTAATCATCAACGTTCGTGTTGTAATCCACGTAATAAAGCGACGCAGCGCTCGGCGGCTGGTTGCTTTCGGGTTGTGCTTGTTGGTTTACATAAACGATAATCAGATAGCTGCTACCAGCGATGGCCGCCGTGATCCCCAGGAAGATACCCCAGAATATCAGTCGTTTGCGGTTGCCGGTTTGTGGTGTGTCTGTTGATCCGCTGTTCATATGTTTTCGTTCTCCAGTGTATCGTTACGCCAGTTGTGTGCGCATCCGATTGGATCATTCCCCCCATCATATTGTCGTATTGGTCCCGGCGGCTTATCTGCGCCGTTGGCCTGCGTCGCGTCTGGTTGTAGGGACGTGCCATCTGGCACCATCCCTAACTGAACGAGTTCAAGGCCAACGTTCAGCCCCTTGTAAGCCGCAACTAAGGTAGCGGCGATACGATTCCAGCAGTTTCAGCCCAAGCGAACCAGTCAAGAATCACCGTACCAGAAAGCAGCAGCCCGATACCGCCCGTGATACCACACAGCGCGGCAAACCACCACGACCAATCGTGGATGTTCTTCGAGGTCGCCTGGAAGCCCATGCACCAGCGCCAGTATAGCTGAGCACGCTGCGTACCGGAACGTTCCGTCATCATTTCCTCTGCTTCGCGGTGGCTACCCCATTTTGAGGTGGAGACGATGGTCGCGCCATGCATGGCGAGCAGCAAAGTCGAGCCGAGCAGGAAGAAAATCGACAGCATATGGAATGGGTTGTAGTAGAAGTTGCCGTATTGGACGCTGACGTTATTCGTCCAGTCCAAGACCGCCTTAAAACCGTGACCGGAAGCCTGTGCCCAATTACCGATGACGACGGGGCGAATCAGGTAGATCACGAAATACAGGAACAGCGCAGCGCCGAAGCCCCATGCCAGTTGCAAGCCCATGCCTGCGTCGCGTGCACGGCGGACAATGCGCATCAGCCACGCCAACACCGAGACATGCAGCAGGAACGTCGCAAAGAACCAAGCCCCACCCTCGCGCCAGGGCGCGATGCTCAGGCCGTATTCCATTGGCGGCGGTTCCGTTGAAAGCACGAAGAATTCACGTATAAAGACAAGCGGGTTATAGCCAACCTGGAACAGATAGTCCTCGATGATGATGAACGAGCAGATCGTGCCCGCAAACACCGACAGCACACCCCAGAAGCCGAGATAAACCGGACCGATTTGCCCCGCATCAAATAGGCGCTTGAAGAGGCCGACCCAATATTTACGCTTCAGGAAAGTAGATTCTAAGCCGAAGCCGCCATTTTCTTGTTCGTCGGGGTCCACATCACGGCCCAAACGACGCCCGCGCCAGACGACCACGCCTAGAATCACGATGCCCATCATGCCAGCCGTTTCCCATACCGGGAAGTAATTCCAGAACAGCCAGAATTCTGCCCAATCCGACACTAACGTACCGGAGAGGAAAATGCACAGGTTCGAGAACAGCACGGAAGCCACGCCAACCCACAACGCCAAGCGGTGGATGCCGATTTCACCGATGCTGTAACCCAGTAGATTACGCCAGAAGCCGTCCTCGTTGCCCTCGCGCACCATCGGGCGGTTCGCCACGCTCAAGATGACGCTGCCGTGCATGGCCAGGACCAGCGTCGCAGTAAATAGCAACGTGATGCCAATCGCATGGAACGGGTTGTAGAAGAAGTTGAAATATTGGTAGCCAATGTTGGATACCCAATCCAGGTGATGCGTAATACCGAGCGAGAAGCCATTGCCCCATGCGCCCATCGCAATCGGGCGTAGCCATTGCAGCGTCACCCAGGACATACAGACAGCGAAAAAGGCCGACGGTATCTCGTAGCTCATTTCCAGCTTACGCGCCAGGTCCACCTGCCGCAGTAACCAGCCTAAGAAGGCGATGGTCGCGGTGACCATGATAAGCTGCCAGAAGAAGCCGGGTTCACCAGCGGATACGAAGCGCAAGCCTGCGCTGATCGCCGGCGGGTCGATGCGGGCCTGTAGGATATTGCCAGCACCCTCGATCACCCATGCTTGATACAGGTAAAAGATTGTGCCAAAGAAGATACCAATCAAAGACAGGATGCCGAACGTCCCCACGTAGAAGCGCCCCACCCAAAAATCGAAGGGGTCCGCCCCGAAGAGCGCGTGCATCAGTGTGCCGCCGGGTTTCTTATAATAGTCTTCTACTTCTCTGAGGGTATGCGGTGTCCCCTCTAACGTCCGTTCAGCAACCGGCACGTGTCGCCGCTCGCTGATTTCTGGATTATTGACTCTTGCAGTAACGATTTCAAATGCCACGGGTCACACCTCTCTCTATGGTACCCCTGATGTTTACTTCGATCAGGGGCAGGCTATGCCCACCCCCAACCTTTCTGTATCTGGGCTAAGTGCCCGACTAACGCGCTTACTGTAGCCAGTTGAAGGTCGGTGTGCTCAGCAGGATGAAGTGAATGGTCAGGCCGACGCCGATACCTAAAAGGATGTACAGAATCATGATTGTGCGGAACTCTACTGGGCGCTCTTGGTTTTGCATATCAGTTTACTCCTGATTGTGTCTTTTTTGTTTGTTTGATAAGGTCTGTAACTGGTGTCATGCGGACTGTTGCGATGCTGGTTGCCGATGTTGGGCGTAGCTCGCATAACGTTTCGGTCAACGGTTTAGCCGGTTTAGCCTTAGATCAGGCCCAACCAGGGCTTCCACAGGTAAACCAGTGTGTGCGCGACGATGGCGATAAAGGCGAAACCATAGGTGGACTTCACGACGATGTCGTGCATCAGCCATTCTTCGTTCGAGAATAGGCCACGCCACTTGTACGGTACCAAGTCATTGGAGACCTGGACGACATCGGGTTCATTACCCTGTACCACTACTGTGTTTTCAGCCATGCGAATACCTCCTAGTATGTGATGGCTTAAAAAAAATGTCTTACTTGACTTACTGCGCGCTGGGATGCCGCTTCAATCTGGTGTTACCCCCAGGTGGGCAGTTTTAGCCACGAGTGCCTGTGACCTCTGGCCGTGTTAGCTGCGGACGCCCTTCAAAATTGCATCCACAGCGGCCTGGAAGCCACCTTTGTTCAGCCCGCTCAGGAACTTCAGCGTATTCGCTGCGGACTCTGCGAATTGCAGGTCTACGCCCCGGAACTGGCAGTTGACGAAGGTCGGTAGCTTGCCGCCCTCATAGATCAGCGTCGTGTCGATGAAGACACAGTTTCGATATTGGTTGCCGTCTACGAGGATGGCGTCATCCTGGAACGTCTGGTTTTCAACGCTCGGCTTGTCGGCTTGTGTTTGTGTGATCGCAGTGGTGTCTGCATTCGTCAAATCGTTTGCCATGATGTCGCCTACCCTTCGTCCGATGTGTCGGTTGCATCGTCGCTGTCAGCGTCGTCTGTGTCTGTGTCTGTGTCTGTGTCGGCGTCGTCGCTCGTCAGCGGGATGTCCTCGGTGTTTTCGTCGATGAACTCGGCCTCAGCTTCGTCTACGTCTGTTTCGGCTGGTGGCGCGACTTCGCCACCGATCAGCAGGGCCATTGCATCGTTGACCGGGATGCGCACTACGCCTGCCGCTTCATCGACCCATTCTGTGTTATCCAGCAAATCTAGCTGGCGATCACGGATCACGTCATAAGAGCGGGCGAGGTTTTCCGGCAGGTTCGGCATATCCGCAATTGGGAATTCCTGCTCTAGCGGGCGGCCTGCTTCCAGGCCACCAAACACCGGAAATTGGAATTGCGCATACCAGATGGCCAGCGCCAGTAGCAGCGTGCCGCCGATGAAAACCCCCTGCCAGACGAAAAGCTGGCCGTAGTTCTCACCGGTGTGCAGCGCGGGCGCGGGTTGCGGGCTGCCACTCATCGGCAAGTTGCCGCTAGAGATGGCAGCCGTCACGCGGTCCACCGCCGCAGATAGACCCGCCCGGCGCATCCCCTTCAGGAATGTCACCGTTTGGAAGGCTTCCCCGGCTAGCTGAATGGTCGTCTGTGGGAATTGGCAGCCTGCAAAGACAGGCAAGCCCCCACCCCGGTACACAAGATTGCAATTGGTAAAGACGCAGTTTTCGTAACGGTTGTCATCGACATCGACGTTTTCGTTAGTGAATTGTTTGGCTTGGATCGTCGCCATCGTCGTTAACTCCCGTTCGTCTCGGATTCAGCATCGACCTGGGTTTGATCTTCGGCGTCGGTCTCTGCTGGCGCTTCTATAGTATCAGCAGACCCCATGCCAGCACCCATGCCAGACGTGCTATAATTGGGGTTATTTTCGTCATATGTTTGCGGCAAGAGTAGCTCGTCGCTACCGGGTTCACGTGGAACACGGTCCCCTGTTTGCACGGGGTCTGCCGGGATAGGCACAAGCTCGCCCTGGCTGTCGATACGCGCTGTGATGCTCTCTGGCAGGTCGTTCACGTCTGCCGTCTGGCTAAGCTGCAAGGCGCGGATGTAGGCGACGACGGCCCAACGGTCGTAGACCTCCAGGCGGGCGGCGTAGTTGTACATATTGCCGAAGCCATTGCTGATGACATCAAAGAAGTAGCCATCTTCGGCTTCCTGTAGGCGCTCGATATGGAAGGAGCGGATATTCTGGAAGCCTTCGCGGGCGATGACGCCATCCCCGTAGCCAGCATAACCATGACACGGCGAGCAAAAGCCCTCGTACATGCGCTGGCCATATGTCAGGACTTCAGCGTCTACGTCTAGCGGGTTCGCCATAACGTATTGATCGTTGACCGTCCCGTATGCCAGGGCTGTATTCTCGTTCAAATCCCCCCGTGCGACCGCGTTTGGCTCTAGCGGGCGCGCCGCTGTGTCGAAAAGTTCGCTCTCGTCATAGGGTTTGTGGTACCTGGGCTGCTCCTCCAGGTTGTTACACCCGGCCAGCAGCAGCAGCACGCCAAGCCCGACGAGGACAAGCAGTGTTTTGTTCTTATCCATGCGACACCTGACTTTCGCTTTCAACTTAGAACTTCGCTGACAGATGTCGGCTCCAGGCTTTGCAAAAAGCCCTTCGTCCGCTGCAATTGAAATTGCCGATCCGTTGTACGGATGCACAGGAAGAAACGCTTGCTAGAAGCCAACTCGATATTAGGTGTATTGAACACCGGATGATACGGCAACGGTAGCGCCGTGCGGAACAGGAAGTAGCCGAAGGCGGCCAGGCCGCCGAACAACACCGCCATCTCGAACGTGACCGCGAAGAACGCCTGCCAACTGAAGTACGGGCGGCCCCCGACGTTAATCGGGTAATCCACCACATCCGTCCAGAATTGCATATAGAAGCCGATGAAGGCCCCCAGCAGCATCATGATGAGCACGACAAAGGGCAGGATGTTCGCCTTGTGGCCCAGGATGTCCGCCAACCCCTCGACATAGTAGGGGCTGTAGGCTTCGATCTCACGGTAGCCCGCATCGCGGGCCTGCTGTGCGGCGTCCTTCAGTTCTTCGGCGTCTTCAAATTCTGCTGCGACGCCGTGCATGTAAAGGAGCGGTTTCTTCTTCGTCATGATGACGCCTCCTGTGTGTGCGCGTGCGCTTCTTCGACCATCTCCGCCTGCACTTCATGCATGGGCAGCACGGGCACGAACTTCACAAACAGCAGCATCGCCGTCAGGAACAGGCCGAAAGGCGAGATCAGCGTCAGCAAATCGACCAGTGAAAGCTGCCAGACTTGCCAATTCGCAGACATGTAAGTATAGGATAAGCTCACGGGCACGATGACCCAGCGCTCTAGCCACATACCCGCCAGTACGAACAGTGAAATAATCACCAGCGCCGTCTGGCTGTAGCGGATGCGCTTGAACCATAGCAACTGCACCAGCCCAGCGTTGAAGATAATCATCATCCAGAACAGCGGCGCATATGGCCCCGTAGAGCGCTCGACCACTGTCGCAACTTCGTGTACATCATCCACATACCAGGAGCCGAAGGCTTCTATGAAGTAGCCGTAGGTCACGACCAGGCCCGCAATCAGCATCAGGATCGCCGCCGCACTGATATGCTTCATCGGGATCAGCTTCTTCAAGGTCGGGAAGCCATTACGCAGGATCACCGCCCAGATCAGCACCATCGCAAAACCGGAGAGGACCGCACCACCGACAAAGAACGGCGGGAAGATCGTATGATGCCAACCCGGTACGAGGGAAATCGCAAAGTCCAGACCGACGATGCTATGCACGCTGATAACCAGCGGTGCAGCCAGCGCTGCGAGCACGAAGGCGACCTTGTGCAACGTCTGCCAGTGCTTGCTTTCACCACGCCAGCCCAACGAGGCCGCGCCATAGATGCGCTTGACCCAGGTCTTTTGCGCCTTGTCCTTCATGCTGGCCAGGTCCGGCACGAGGTCGATATACCAGAACAGCAGTGAGATGATGGCATAGGTGGTGATGGCAAAGACATCCCACACCAGGGCGCTGCGCCATTGCGGGTTCAGGCCGAAGGTGTTGGGGTACGGCAAGATGTAATAGATATACTCTGGCCGCCCAACGTGGATGATCGGGAAGATACCTGCTGTAGCCACCGCAAACAGCGTCATGGCTTCTGCGAAGCGGCTGAAGGTGCCACGCCACTTCTGCCTGAGCAGCAGCAAGAAGGCCGAGATGAACGTCCCGGCATGGCCGATACCGATCCAGAAGATCAGGTTGACGATGCCCATACCCCAGACAGTCGGGTTACTCAGGCCCCAGTGCCCGGTGCCACCAAAGACGATAATCCCAATCGTCAGCAGGAACAGCACCAGCAGCAGGCTAGAGACGCTCATCGCCATCCACCACCACAGCGGTGCGAAGGAAAAGATCTGTTTTGCAATCGTATCGACGACGCTACCAAGCTGGAAGCCCTCGGCCTCCGGCGCGGCACCTGTCGTCAACGGTCTATCTTGAGTCGCCATAATAATCCCTTATGCCTCCTCGTTGGCTGCGCTGGACGCATTGAGTGCGCCGTTGGGGTTGTACAAACGGGCTAGATAGGTCGTGCGCGGCTTCGTATTGAGTTCACCCAGGAGGCTGTAATCGTGCGGCTGACGCTTATCACGGGCGACCACACTATCACTATCGTTGATGTCACCAAAGCTGATTGCCTGGGTCGGGCAAGCGCCCTGGCAGGCCACCACCACCTCACCGTCGATCAACGGGCGGCGTTCCTTGCTGGTGGCGATGCGTGCTTCCTTGATGCGCTGGACGCAGTAGGTGCATTTTTCCATCACACCCTCTGGCCGCACGGAGACATCGGGGTTACGCCATTCCTGCGCCACCAGCGGCGCATCCGTAGCGTAGCCGAAGTAGTTGAAGCGGCGCACACCATAGGGGCAGTTGGCAGAGCAGTAGCGCGTGCCGACGCAGCGGTTATAGACCATCAGGTTTAGCCCTTCGTGGTCATGCACCGTCGCCTGCACCGGGCAGACGTACTCGCAGGGCGCGTTTTCGCAGTGTACACAGGCCACAGGCTGGAAGTGCGTCCGCAGTTCGCCGTCCTCTTCTTTATAGTGGCGGTCGATGCGAATCCAGGACATATCGCGGCCATTGAGCACTTCGCGCTTGCCCACAGTGGGGATGTTGTTTTCCATCTGGCAGGCGATCATGCAGGCGTTGCAGCCGATGCAGCTTGTCAGGTCGATGGACATGCCCCAGGCGAAGCCATCATATTCAAACGTGTTGCGCAGCAGGTCGCCGTCGGGCTTCTTCTCGCCGATCTTCTCCACGAAGAAGGCATCTTCCTGGAAGGTCGCTAAGGAGCCGGATTTGACCGGATGCAAGCGCGGGTATTCCTGCGTCGGTGTGCGCACGATAGCCAGCGGGTAGGTCTGGTTGGTGCCGCGCACCTCCAGGCCAGTAGCAAACCAGGGTGCGGCGCTGGTGCGCAGTTGATAGGCGTTGAAGTTCTGCCCGGCTTCCAGGTCGGCACTGATGCCCGTACCATAACCCAGCAGAACCGTCACGGAGTTATCCGCGTGGCCCTGCACCGATAGCGCTGCGATGCGCATGGTATTGCCGCCGTAGCTCAGTTCCACGATGTCGCCATCGTTCACACCGAGGCGTTCAGCTTGCGCCGGGTTCATCATCGCGTGGTTATCCCAGGCCACTTTCGTGATCGGGTGCGGCAATTCCTGCAACCAGGCGTTCTGGCTGTAGCCGCCATCCCACAGGGACGGGTTGACACGGAAGACGAGTTCGGTGCTGTTGTTGGTGTTGTCGTCGATGTCGTTGACATCGCTGGCAAAGCTGCCCGTGAGCGATGGCTCGACACTGGCCGCAGCGCTATTCGGCACGACACCATCGTGCAGCGCTTGCCGCCAGAAGCCCTCAAAGCTCATATCGCCGCTGGCGTTGGCTTGCCAGTAGCTTTGCAGCATCTCAAAGGGTGTTTGGTCGCTCTGGTTCAGCAGCGCCATGATCTGCAACGGTGCACGCACGTTCTCGTATAGCGGGCGCGTCGGCGGTTGCGTCAGGCTGACCGTGCCATCATAAGCGCGGGTATCGCCCCACTCTTCGACGAAGTGCGTCGATGGCAGGTGCCAGAGCGTCGCCTGTGAGGTTTC
Source organism: Anaerolineae bacterium (assembly GCA_034437615.1). Lineage (GTDB taxonomy): Bacteria > Chloroflexota > Anaerolineae > Aggregatilineales > Phototrophicaceae > DAOTTW01. The sequence goes on from DAOTTW010000338.1 coordinate 29,164, forward strand.
ATCCACAAACAAGGAGAGATGGGCGCTGAATTGCACGTTGGCCAGTGCGCCAGCGAAATCCAGGTCCGCAGGCGCGTTATAAACCGGGTTGCCGCCGAAGATCAGCAGCGAGTCGATCTGACCGGCCTGCATATCGCTGACCAATTGCGCAAACGCCGCGTTCTGTGCTACGTCGCCACCCGTCAGCACGGCTTCGGTATAACGAACGGTGGTGCCCACTGCGCCAAGCTGCGCGTTGATGGCATGTGCCAGCGCGTGAACGGCTGCGGGTTGCTCTGGGCCGACGACCACCAGCGCGTTTGCACCCGCTTCTTGCAGTTCATCGGTCAGCACGCGCAGGAAGGCTTCGTCCCAGCTTGCGCTGAGCGGTTCTTCAACGCCTTCAACGCCGAGTTCGGCGGCCAGCGCCCGCGCAAAAGCCTGCACATCGCTGGAGCGCAAGGCCAAACGGTGATCGGCATTAGAGCCAGTCACGCTCGGCGTGCTCTCGACGGCATAGGTGCGGCTCATGCTGGCGCTACTGCTGGCGTCGGCGTTGTCTACGCGCACCTTGCGGCGCTCGGCCCAATCGCGGGCGTAACGCACGTTGCCGGGCATCGTATTCAGGAAGTCCGCATCCAACGACAGCACCACATCGGCGGCTGTGAAGTCATAGACGGTGTTCACATTCTCGCCAAAGGCCAGTTGTGCGCCCGCCGCTACGTTGTCATAGTTGATCGGGTCGTATTGCACCCATTGCGCGTTCGGGTAGCGCTCTAGCAGCGTATTGATCTGGTCGATCAGCGTGGGTGACGAGATCGTACCCGTCAGCAGGCGCAAACCAGCGCCGTTGCTGTTATCCGCACGGCCCAGCGTAGCGTTCAGGTCTTGTGTGACGGCATCCCAATTCGACGGGTTGCCCCCGCGTAGCACCTGTGTAGAGCGCTCCGGGTCGTACATAGACAGGATCGACGCCTGCACGATGACGTTGCTACCACCCAATGACGCCGGATGGTCGGGGTTGCCCTCTAAGCGGGTCGGGCGTGCTTCGTGCGCTTCGATCAGGACGCCAGTGCCGTAACCGCTGAGTGTCGCCGTTGAAGCGTAGAACTGCGGGCGACCGGGCAGAATTTCCTCTGGTTGGCGCACGTAGGGGATGATCTTTTCGCCCGGCGCGGCGGCTGGCGTGCAGCCTGCCAGCGTCAGGCCGCCCAGCGCCATTGATGCGCCCATCAGCTTCATAAAGGTACGGCGGTCCATACCGGCCTGGCGCATGGCGGCAGATTGTGTCGGGAAGTTCGCTTCAAGATAAGCCTCGAAGTCGTCGCGCTGCATCAGTTCTTGCAGGGTCGGCGGCGTCTCGTCGGCTTGTGCTTTTGGTCGTAGTGTTAAGTTATTGTCAGCCATATTCGGTCCCCCTAGTGATGGCAAATTGCACAAGTCATCAGGCCCTCGGTTTCGATGCCATACTCTTCGACCAGTCGCGGACCCAGCTCTTCTTGCGGGATGGGCGGCTCATAGCCAAAGGTATAGATTTCTTCACGAGGACGGATGAAGCGTTCGGGTTCCTGGTGGCACGTCAGGCACCAGCCCATCGTCATCTGCTTGGCTTGCCAGACTAGCGGCATTTCCTCCACGTTACCGTGACAGGTTTCACAGGCGAAGCCGTTGGCGATATGGACGCTATGGTTAAAGTGTACGTGCTCAGCCAGATCATGGACCTTGTTCCACTCGATAGGATCGTCAGTGGCGTAGCTTTCACGCACAGGGGCCAGCAGTTCGCTGTAGGTTGCAATCTGCGAGTGGCAACTCATGCAAGTGTGTACGTCGGGGATGCCGCCGTAGGCGTCTTTTTCTGCACCCAGGTGGCAATAGACGCATTCGATATTCAGCACATTGCTATGCAGTTCATGGCTGAAGCGCACAGGTTGCGCGACAGCGATACCAGCCTGTGCCGCGCTGTTATAGGGCGAGCGGTCATAGATGATGATGGCGACCAGTAGGAACGTCACCAGCAATAGGCCGACCAACAAGCTGATACGGGCGATTGTATTACTAATTGGTGGAAAAATTTGTGACATAGCTTAGCCACCATTCTCATAAACTGCGGAAATCGTCAGCGTGCCAATGCGGTTATGGCGATACACGTTAAGTCGTCGCGACATCACGGTAGCCCTCCCCGTCTTCCTGGGTCAACGCATTTTCGAGGTCCGGGTGATAACCAGGGATCAGCGGATGTGCCTTCAACGACCACAAGGCCATGCCCAACGTCAGCGCACTCAGCGCAATCGGCAACGCCAGATCGACAAAGTAGAAGGTGTAATCGACGTTGATCGACGGGATCACCGTCCAGAACATTTCAACGAGACGCATGAACAGCAACAGCCCCATCAGCACCACACCCACCCAGCGCACGCGCATCAGGCCCGGCGTCAGGATCAGCACAAAGGGAATCAGATGGAACAGCACGATCAACCCGCTGATGGAACCCCAGACACCCTCTAGGCGGATTTCGTACCAGAAGACTTTGCTCTGTATGTTACCGGCCCAGTAGATCAGGTATTGCATCGCGCTCAGATACGCCCAAACAGCCAACGCAGCAAACGCCAGCGTGCCCAGGTCGCTCCAGGCTTGTCCATTCAGCAGTCGCTTGATCGGCGCAACGCCCTTGAACAGCCAAACGGCGATATACAGCACCGCGAAGGCCCCAAGCGCCATGCGGCTCATGGCCAGCCAGCCATAAACGCTGGAGAACCACTTCGCATCAACCGACATCGACCAATCCACTGCGGCAAATGTGCACGTCAGGAACAGGGCCATCAGGCCGACGATGCTAATTAGCTTGCTGCGCTCAATATCGGTCTTATTCGGGTTGTCGCCGTCATTGCGATAGGATAACTCGGTGATGCCGTAGGCCAGCCCGATCCAGATCGCAAAGTAAATCAGGGCGCGTAAGAAGAACAGCGCAGGCGTCAGGTAGAATTCCTTATTGCCCTTCACCACACCTTCCTCGACCCAGGGATATAGCGTCTCCATACCCAGTAGAAGCGGTAAGAAGCCCAACGCCATCAACGGCATGGTGCGTGCCCCGGCTGCTGCAAAGCGCATCACCACGAAGCTCCACTTACCACCAACCAGGTTGGCGACCATCAACAGGCCTAAACAGCCTAATACGACCTCGATAACGAATAAATATGCCACGAGGTAAACAGAGAAGAAACGATCAATGTCCTGAAAGGCCACAAGTGCGCTAATGGCTAAGGCAACGCCACCAACGACCCATGCCCCGAATTGGACACGACTCATACCTTGAGTGATTTCTTCGGATTGGTGCATATCATTTCACCTACCCAAACGGATACATATTCGATTTTCGACGGCATAAAAGGCGAGGAGATTAAACGTCAAAGACCAGTGGCGACCCGGCACAGCGTGGCCAGAGCCGTTTGGCTAAAGACTAAAAGTGAAGATGCTAACAATAAAACTCAGGCTAAGGCACCTGGCACCTTTACTTTCGCGTCGTCTCTTGTGGTGGAGGCTTCACCGACAACGCTAGTCGATCATCGAATGGTTGATTATTAACTTGCTACTTATCATATCGGATGGCCGCGCATTGTGCGTATAATAAATGTCATGAGTTGAATGTGACATTAGTCACTTTGCATTTGCGGGATTTTATAGTTGTAGTGCGGAATCTGCCGTTGAGGGCGCTATAAAAGCATTTTTGGGGTTATTTTTTTAAAGATTCACGAAGTTATAAACGACAAATCACATTCATCAAGCACAAATTTTTTGCTTATCTTTATCAGATTCAGTC
>DAOTTW010000339.1:0-5256 GCA_034437615.1 Anaerolineae bacterium
AGGGCTGAGTAGTTACGTTTTCAATCGCTGAGGACGATGTTTTTTGCCAATTGCAGCAGCATAAACGTAATTACTACGGGCAGCAGCAACGGCAGCACAAAATCCACGATCAGCACAGCCAACGGGTCCTCCATCAAGCCGGGGATGTAGCGGATCAGGTTGAGCAGCGCCACATAGAAGCCGCCAATGACCAGCGTGGCCGTGACGGAAAAGCCGCGTGTGGGCACCACCAGCCCGATAAACACCGCCAACATGCCCAGCATAATCGGCTCTACGATCACGCGCAGCAGCGCAACGATCATGGCCAGCATCAGTATAACGAAGGCCAGTAGCGGCTGTTCGGCAGGCACCCACACATCGCTGTACATAATCAGATAGACGGGCAAGCCCAGCAGCACGATGCCATAGGCCACGATAATCAGATCATCCATGCGCTGCCAGATGGCCGCCGCGACTTTGCCCAGGAAAATCTGCTCTAGTGACATGGGTGTGGCACGCAAAAGCTGAAACGTGTCGTTGGCGATTTCCTGCTGCATGATGCTGACTGCACTAACAGAGACCGTCAGCAGGATATGCCCATACAGCAGTGTCACAAACGGGATGGTCAGCAGCGACGCCAGAAACACCGTCGAGATCATATCCAGCACGAAGGGCAAGATCAGCCCTAACACCAGAATAGCCGCCCATACGCCCATCGCTTTCAGCAGCGGCGTGAGTTCTGGCGGCAAAGTGCGCCAACCCATGCCCAGGTGCCGCCGCACAATCGGGTTTGAGCTACGCGCCCAGTAGGGCACGCGGCTGGCTGTGGTTTGCATGATGTTTTGCAGGTCTTGCTGATTGACCGCCATATGTATCACCCAGCACTGTGAATAACTGTGAATACGAGAACACGCCCATTATAAACAGGCAAACGCCATCCTGCTAGCTATGCTCCGGTAGCGGCGTCTCTTGCAGATACACGGTCAATTGCTGCCGCGAAAACGCCAACATCGCGCTTTCGTGCTGTTGCATCACCTGCGGCGTCACGTGGTCCCACAGGTAGCGCTGCATGGTCTGCGCATCATGGACCAGGGCGTGCAGTTCTTCCGGGGTGCGCTGCACACGGGCACCGAAAATCGCTAGTGTCTGGCTGTCGCCGTCGATCTGCCCCGCGATGAAATCTCGCCAGGATGTGATTTTGTCGTCAGGCAGGAAGGGCAACCACGCATCCGGCTCAGATTGTCGCAGCACCTCACGGTTGCTGAGCGGCAGATGGCCCTCGTCGCGCTCATCCAGGTGGATCAGCAGCAGGTGCAGCACGAAAAAGCGCCAACGCAACGACCCGCCCCAATCGCCATTAGCAAAGTGCACCTGCAACACATGCTTCGACCAGTATTCATCGGCGGCCAGATGCGCCACATAGCCCGCCAGAAACGCCCGATGCTCAGCGCTTTTGGGCTGCTGCAAGCTCGGAGACTGCGCCAGCATCACGCGCCAGGGATGCGCTGTCATGGGCCGATCGTAACGGTAGAAATGTGTGTCGGCACGTTCACCGCCATCGGGTCGCGCATCCGCGACCACACTGCCTAGCAGAAAATCCGGCAGATGTGCCTTCAGTTGTTGGCGTAGGTCTGTTGCAAGGGCCATGTCTTGATGCAATTGATTCGCCATCCACAGATGCATAAATGGTGTGGGCACGGTCTTTATCCTTTAGCTTGTGTGTTATGAGTCGGCCTGGATGCTGATAGAACGCAACACCGCGCCGACAGGCAATTGTACACCAACAGACCCCGCCGCTAGCTCCGCATCCAGGTCAAGCGTCAACAGCGCCGGGCCGCTCGTGCTATGCCCTGCATCTTCCAGCCAGAAGCGGACCGTATCCGCCTCTATACGCGCTGACAGGGTGATATTGCCAGTGATTTCCTGCGACAGATCACGTTCAGCCAGTTGCGGCAAACTAAGGGGGTTCAGCGCCCTGGTGAGCACATCTGGATCAAAGCGGTACGCAGCGATGGAGGCAATTTCAAGCGTGCTGGTTTCGGTGATGACCGCCACGCCTTCATCATCAGTCGTGCTGAGCAATAGCGTATAGCTGATATTGCTGATGAACGCGGGTTCAATCACCGCAGTGATCGTGTAGGGTGCCGTGAAACGCCGCTGCGAGAGCACCCACGCACCATTGCTGCCGGCTTGCAAGCCGTTCTCGGTGGTGCGCCAATCCGATGAGCCGGAGGTACGCCACAGCGCCCGATCCAGCGTATTACTGAAGTTGGCTTGTAGCTGGTCCGGCGTGGCGGTGGGCGTGGGCGAAGGTGAGCTTGTCAGCGTATACATGATTGTGGGCGTGGCAGTCGCGTTGTTTGTGTTGCCGAATGTCAGGTTGTCGCCGTCGATGGCGGCCTGTGTCGCCCGAAAATCGAGTTCAACCTGTGTGGCGCTTTGCTGTAAGCGCGATTGCGTGGCGGCGTAATCCAGCGCGACCTGTGTTTGCTGGCGTGCATTGTTGACGGCGCGTGCGGTGCGCGTTGCTTCGATATTACGAGCGCTCTGTATGGCGGTTTGCTCTAATAGGTGCGCTTGATTGTTGAGCGCGGCTTGTGTCAGGGCGAAGCGTTGCGCCTGTTGTGTGCCTGTGCTGCGCAAGTCGGCGCTGCGGCGGTTGGCGGCATCTGCGGTTGCTGCAATGCCCGTCACCCAGAAGACATTGGCCGTTGCTGTGCGTTGCACCTGTTCGTTTTGGTCGCTATTGGCGGTGCTGGTCTGATTGATGTCGTTTTGTCGCTCGTTAAGCGCACTTTCTGTTACGTTCAGCGCTGCGGCGCGTGTGGATAGGCGCGTTTGCGCTTCGTAGCTATCCGAGACGATCAACCAGGAAACGCCGGAGCCGATGCCCAGGCCGACCACCAGCAGCAATACGCCTGCAAAGCAGCCTGCAATGCCGCGTAGCGGGTTGCGTGGGCGGGATTTTCGCTTGTTGTCTTGTGGCATTCAAAACCACCTTTTTCTGTACGTACGCAATGTATTTATCATTGTAATTGAAAAGTCATGTGGGTGCGCCCAAAATTGTGTTAGTATTCGGCGCAGTGAAAAAGCAGGATGAAGCAGTTTGCGGACGCGCAGAAGCGCGTCTCTACGGATACCCTGTAGGGACGCCATTTTTGGCGTCCGGGGCGGTGCAGAAGCATTGTGGGTGTACTTCAGCCTGTGCGTACCAGCACGATTTCAGCAAAGATTAATCAAAGTGGGCGGTAAGAAACCCGCGCTGACAATCATCATGGAGATACAGTGACATCCGTCACAGATCAAAGCCTAAACAAGCAAACGCTTTCGATTATTGCGAGCAATTCGCAATTATCGAAATAGCACAAGGTCAACGAGATCATAAGATGCATAACGCTATGATACAGTGTTGTTGTTGTCTGAGGACGAGGCACGTTCCGCTTTAGACGACAGAGACAGCCAACGGCCTTACTCATGAAGCCAACGGTCAGCTAAAGCACGAACGCCCTCGTGATTTTCAACGAGAAGCGGCAACCGTGCCTACCTGCTTGCCCGTTGGCTTTTTTGTTGCCATGTACAGCCCGAAAACAGACCATCCCGCAAACCACGACCAGGAGAACCCGGCACCATGAGCGCATTACGCAGACCTATTATCGACATCGCAGGCGCGAACGCGAGTGCAAACACGACCATTCACGATCAAGCTATCCAGACCCACAGCATCGAGCAGCGCATCGGCAACACCCCGCTACTGAGCTTTAAGCGCGTGACGGCGCACCTGCCCGCAAACGTGCAAGTCTACGCCAAAGCCGAGTGGGATAACCCCGGTGGCAGCGTCAAGGACCGCGCCGCATGGGGCATCATCCGCGAAGCCGAGCACGACGGACGCCTGACACCGGGCAAGACCATCATGGATAGCACCAGCGGCAATACCGGCATCGCTTACGCCATGTTGGGGGCTGCACGTGGCTACCCGGTTAAGCTATTCCTGCCGGAAAACGCCAGCCCGGAGCGCATCAAGATTTTGCGGGCCTATGGCGCTGAACTGACCTTCACCGACCCACTAGAAGGCAGCGATGGCGCGATTCAGGCGGTGCGTGAACTGGCCGAGCGCGAACCGGATAAATACTTCTATGCGGACCAGTACAGCAACCCGGCGAATTGGCGTGCTCATTACAACACGACAGCGCCGGAGATCTGGCGACAGACGCACGGCCAGATTACGCATTGGGTGGCTGGGCTGGGCACCAGTGGCACGCTGATGGGCACCGGACGCCGCCTGCGTGAATACAACCCGGCGCTTCGGATTATCTCTGCGCAGCCGGATTCGCCGTTTCACGGGCTGGAAGGCTGGAAGCACATGCCAACTGCCATCAAACCCGCCATCTATGATGAGAACCTGGCCGATGCTGATCTGGGTGTCGGCACAGAAGAAACCTACGTCATGGCGCGACGACTGGCCCGTGAGGAGGGCTACCTGGTCGGCATCAGCGCCGCCGCCGCAGTGGTCGCGGCGTTGCGCGTGGCTGAGGACATCGCAGAGCGCACTGAACCCGGCGTCGTGGTGACGCTCTTGCCGGATAACGCCTATAAATACCTCAGCGAAGATTTCTGGACGGAGACGGACTAGCACATGAAGAAAGACCGCTCTGATAGCGACCGCATCCTGGCGGAAGCCGACAAACAGCGCTTCGACCTGCCTGAATCCCGGCGTATTGAGCGCTTCCGGCAGGTGACGCGCCAGCGGCAGCGCGGTCTGATGGTCATCATGGAGGATGTGCACAACGCGCATAACCTGGCGGCTATCGCCCGCAGTTGCGATGCCTTCGGCGTGCAGCAAATTGGCGCAATCCTCGAAGACCCGGAACACTTCGACCCGGCAGGCACCGTAAAAATCACATCGGCCTCCGCAAGCAAATGGCTGGATTATCAGATTTACCAGCAGGGCAGCCATAAGGCGCTGACGCTGCTCAAAGATCAGGGCTGGCATATCATGGCCACCGTCGCGGATGAAAGCTCGCATTCGCTCTACGATTATGATTTCGCGCAATACCCACAGCTTGCGCTACTCGTCGGCAATGAACGGCACGGCCTATCGAGAACGGCGCTTGCGCTGGCCGATTCGCACGTTTACATCCCGATGGTGGGCATGATCCACAGCCTTAACGTTTCTGTGGCCACCGCAATTATCCTGGCTGAAATTACACGGCAGCGCAACGCCAGCGACACGGATTTCACCCTCAGCGACGCCGAAGCCGAAGCGCTGGTTTACGAATA
>DAOTTW010000340.1:0-3441 GCA_034437615.1 Anaerolineae bacterium
GTGCAATCCCTGCCCATCGGCACGAATCTGGGACTGTTCTGTTTCTTGTGGATGTTATGCAGCGGTCGCCTGCTGGGTAGTCGCGGTGCGCTGTTCCCACGCGCTTTCCGCAGTTTCCAGTAACTACTCAGTCAGGCCTATTTTGCCCGTGAATTGGCCCTCACCCCCTCAATCTTCTCCTATGCTTTACCCGCATCTTTTGAAGGGGTAAAAGAGAGGCGAAATACCCAGAAATTGGTTAAAGGACGATAAAATACAGCTTCTTTCTGCTGTATTTTGGTTGAAAAGGCTACTAGCACTGCTTAAATCAAACACCTATTGAGTGGATTTTGCTCATATGATCCCTCAAACTCAACTTATGGGTAAAGCATAGCAATCTTCTCAGGGGTAGGTATTTGATGTTTAACCGTATTTTATGGCGGATGACGCCGCCCCGGACACCCCATTGGGTGTCCCTACGGTTCACAGCGGTTGTGTAGGGACGTGCAATGGCACGTCCGCCGAAATACCTACCCCTGAGAAGGGGGATTGAGGGGGTGTTCACAGGGGTAGGTATTTGATGTTTGACTGTATTTTATGGCGGCTTGCGCCGCCCCGGACAGGTCAGTGCCCTGTCCCTACAGGGTCGCAATCATTCATAACAGGTCTGTAGGGACGCGCCACTGGTGCGTCCGCCACACAGGAACAACGAAAAACCAAATACCTACCCCTGTGAATTGGGTGGGGCACCCCCCACGCGGAGGCGTCTATGAAAGGCGCGTGCGCAATGTACGGAAGTAGTTCACGATGTCCCAGCGTTGCCGTTCGCTCAGTTCACCTGTGCAGGGGGGTACGTCACGCCAGCCGCTCACCGTCGCATCGAAGAGGGTTTCATCGCGCAGCAGGGGCGACTGCCGCAGCAACACCTGAAAATCCGTGACGCTCTGCCAGACGATACACTGCTGCTGATACAGCGCTTGGCCGCGCTCCAGCGATGCCGCATCCGGTGACACTGGATTGACGATGCTTGGGGGTGGATTCAGCGTCTCGTTAAAGGCGTTTTGCTGCTGCACCACGACGACAACCGCGCCAAGCGTGACCGACATGAATAAGATGCTGCCACCGATGGCGGCCACAAGCGTCGTCAGGCTCAAATCCATGCGTTGTGCATAGCGCTGCATGGTTGGCCACAGCACATAGCCGACGCTTGCCAGCACAGCAAGCAAGGCCAGCACCGTTAGCGCTGTCGGGGGCCGCGACTGAATCACAGAGGCGTCGGCGCTGATAGACCACTCGAAGAAGGCGCGTGTCAGGGTGTTATCCGCGTCGTAGACATCCACCAGCACCCACCAGCGGCCTGCGGCATCAATCGTATCGTCTGCGGTGACGTACAAGCCGCCCTCCACGTTTTCGGCGGCTTGCCAAGCGCTGCGGATAGCGCGTTCTGGTTGCACGATCTGTAATTCAACGCGCACAGCGTCGGCAGGTGCCTTGTCAGCACGTTCTACGATTACATCAAACGTGTTCACGCCGGGGCCGCCGGGTATGACCGTCTGCGCTATGGTGTAATCTGCTACTGTGACGCTACCGGATGGCGTTTCGACTGCATCCTGTGTGAATTCTGGCTCTGGGATGGGCGTTGCGCTCAATAACCCAGCAGCAATCAGCGCCAGCACGACCAGCACCGTTTCAAGCCGCAGCGACGCGGTAAATTGCCCCGCCCAGCCTGCGCCGCGTGCCAGCATGTTCAGCGGGGGACGTTGCAGCAGGTGCGGACGCAGGGCGATGTGATGCAACGCGCCGACGAATAGCAAGCCGCCGACCAATAGCAGCTTGTAGGCCAGTGATGCGCCGTAAGTCGTCACGACATCTGAGGGCGTGAAAAACCAGTTGGCTGAATTATAGACGCCTGTGGTGATGACGACGGCGACTGTGCCGAGCGTGAGATGTGAGAAACGCCGCATCACGCTGAGCAACGCCGCCTGTCGTGTGTCGCCCGTATAAGGTGCCAGGGCGACGGGCAGCAGCAACGCCAGCACCGCAATACCACCCACCCAGAAGGCCACAGCCAGCGTATGCAACCAGTGCATCGTCACCGCCACCCAGGGCCACACCAGCGAGCCGGCAGCATGGCTATTGATGGCTTGCAGGCCGACCAACAGCGCCAAGCCCCACATATTTGCGGCCCAGTATGCACGCACAGCACCCGGCGACACAGCACGATAGTAGATGCCAGCGAAATGCAATGCAGCGACGGCCAGCAGCAATATCATACGGATATTCCAGACATCACCGAAGCGCGAGCCGATGCGCACCACCTGCCACAAGCCGCCCGTCACGACAGACACCGCATCCACGCCGAAAAACACCATCGACTGTTGCAGCAAGGCTAGCAAACTCGCGGCGATGGCGACGAACAGCGCCACCCACACAATGCGGTTCAGGCGGCGCATGACACGCGGCGGCAGATAGCCAGCAGGGTGCTTGGCGCTGCCCCAGGCAGGCAGTAGCACCAGGTTATAGAGCACAAACGCGCCGAACAGCACGAAGATGGCTGTATACAGCGCGGCTTTCCAGGCGACCTCAAGCGGCACAGCGGCATTACTGGCGGCAGCCCCCTCTACGCCACCAACGGCTTCACCGACGAAGAACACATGGCTTTCCGCGACGACATGACCATCGCTGGCGAAGGCTGGCCGTAGCTCCACGATGTAAGCACCGTCGTTCAGCGTTGCCGACGGTACGCGCAGCGCCAGCAGCGTGCGGTCATCCTCATTCACGTCACCCGATGCGATAATCTGGCCGGATTCGTCACGCAGGTTAATTGCGCTGAAGCGCGGCTCTAGCTCTTCGCTGAACCAGTATTGCAGGCGTGTCGGTGGGCGTTCCAGGGTGCTACGGTTTTCGGGGATGGCACGCACGATGTAGCCGTGTGCATCCGCCGGCAACGCGCCGACAAAAAGCAGCAGCAAGCCCAGCAATACCTGTAAACGTTTTGATTTCATGCGCATCATCGTCGTTCTTATTCCAGTTCAAAGCGGTCAGCCTGTGGGCTGGTGCTATGTTTGCGTTTGTCGTTGGTTGTGTCGTGCTGCGCTGTATGCGTTCCGGCGTCGATGTCATCCAGGCCACGACTGCGCAACCAACTGACGACCATCATGCCGATGAACAGCACGCCCACCCCCAGGAAGATCAGTTCATCCCAGTAGCCAAGCGCACCATGCGCCAGTATCGGCGGTGCTAGCAGCGTCATATCGTCTCGTCCTTATCGTTTATGTCACGATTAGTAACTGCTCAGGTACGTGTCCCATGCTCAGTCGCCAGACGTTAAAACGTCCGGCTCCGGTACCGACAAGCCTGCTAAAGCAGGCTGCAATAGCCCCCTTCAGGGGGGTTGGCCCTGCGGAAGCCGCTGGCTTTAGCCAGTGGCGACACACACAGACTGGCCTAAGTAGTTACCAC
>DAOTTW010000341.1:0-6074 GCA_034437615.1 Anaerolineae bacterium
GCGCGTCCCTACAGACCTGTTGTGAATGATTGCGACCCTGTAGGGACAGGGCACTGACCTGTCCGGGGCGGCGCAAACCGCCATAAAATACAGTAGGTTTTTCGGCGGACGTGCCATTGTACGTCCCTACTGCTGTGGACCGTAGGGACACCCAATGGGGTGTCCGGGGCGGTGCAAACCGCCATAAAATACGTTCAAACGTCAAATACCTACCCCTTAAAAGACTGAGGGGGTGAGGGCCAATTCGCAAGAAAAACATGCCGGCCTGAGTAGTCACACAAAAAGCAAGAAACAAAAGACAAGAAACAAGAAACAAAAGACGAGAAACAAGAAACAAAGGAAAAAAGCAGCCCAATGTCATCCTATCATGGCCCAAAAGCAAAAGTACAACGCCGCTTCGGTGAATTGCTCGTCCCACGCCCCAAGTACGCCAAAATCCTCGATGGGCGTGCCTACCCACCCGGCGAACATGGCCGCGAAAAATCGTTCCGTAGTGGCCGCCGCAGCAACTACGGTATGCAGCTTGACGAGAAGCAGAAGCTCGCGTTTATCTATAACATTCGTGAGCGCCAGATGCGTAATTACTTCAAGCAAGCACAGCAGATGCCCGGTCAGACGGGTGAAAATATGCTAATCCTGCTAGAACGCCGCCTGGATAACCTCGTGTACAAGGCTGGCTTCGGCGCGACCATCTGGGCAGCGCGTCAGATGGTGGTGCATGGCCACATCCTCATCAACGATCAACGCCTGGACCTGCCATCGTATCAGGTGAAAGAGGACGATGTGATTAGCGTAAAGCAGAAGATGCGCAAGAACGCGCACATCGCAGAGTGGATTGAGCAGGTCGCGGCCTACCCGCCTTACTTGCAGGTCAACAAAGAGAACTTCAGCGCCACCCTGACGCGCATCCCCGAACCGAAAGACATTCAGGTGTCGGTGGATATTCAGTTCGTGGTCGAGCTATACAACCGCATGACCTAAAGGTAAAGGATGAACGAAAACGAACCTGTATGATTGTAGGGGTTTAGCACGCTAAGCCCTGGGCGCAGTGCATTGCGCCCTTACAAATCCGTTTTCACATCTCCATAAGCCCAAGCGCCACACCTGTAGGGGCGGCGCACGCCCCACCCGCATACATAAACGCACCACACAAAACACCCGTAGCGGTGTTTTTTCGTTGTCTGATTGATACAATGCAAGCAATGCAAACAATACAGATAACGCAAGCATACACACAACACCCGTAACCGTCGTACCACATCACAAAAGGCAGCTTTTGATGACACTGCAAATCTTCAACGTATTGGGCCGAGAAAAACAACCCTTTGAACCGCTGGAAGAAGGTCGCGTCGGCATGTACGTCTGCGGCCCGACGGTATACGACCATCCACACCTGGGCCATGCGAAAACCTACGTGAATTTTGATATGGTGACGCGCTGGCTGCGCTACAGTGGCTATAAAGTGCTCTACGTGCAGAACATCACCGATGTGGGCCACCTGACAGACGACGCCGACATGGGCGACGACAAAATCCTCAAGCGTGCGAAGGAACGCCAGTCGGTGCCGATGGCGCTGGTAGAGACCTATGCCCGCAGCTACTTTGAAGATATGGACAGGCTCAACGTGCAACGCCCGGATATTTCGCCGCGTGCCAGTGGCCACGTCCCAGAGCAGATCAAAATGACCGAGGCGCTGCTAGAAAAGGGCTATGCCTATGCGGTCAACGGCAGCGTGTACTTTGATGTGCTCAAGGCCGCCGATAGCTATGGTAAGCTCTCGAATCGGCGTTTGGATCAGCAAGAAGCCGGCAAACGCGATACGATACGCGGCGAAAAGCGCAACCCCGAAGATTTTGCGCTGTGGAAACGCGCCGAGGAAAACCACATCCTGCGCTGGGATAGCCCCTGGGGTGAAGGCTTCCCCGGCTGGCATATTGAGTGCTCTGCAATGGCGAAAAAATACCTGGGCGCGACCTTCGATATTCACGGCGGCGGCATCGACAACATCTACCCGCACAACGAGAACGAAATCATCCAGAGCGAATGCGCCAACGATGCGGATTTTGCAAAATACTGGATGCTGGTAGGCAGCCTGACCATTGACGGCGCGAAGATGTCCAAAAGCCTGTTTAATTTCATCACCGTGAAAGACGCGCTCAAGCACAATCGGCCCGAAGTGCTGCGCATGTTCGCGCTCAGCGCCCACTACAGCAACCCGGTGGATTACAGCGAGCAAGCAATGGACGATGTGCGCACAGGCTGGGAGCGGCTGTATGGGGCGGTGCAGCTTGTGCGGCAGCGGATGCAAAGCGCCGAGGAAAACGACGCAGGCAACAGCTTCTTAGAGCGCCTACAAACCATCCGTCACGACTTTAAAGAGGTCATGGACGACGATTTCGGTGCGCCGCGTGCGGTGGCCATATTGCAGGGGCTACGCCGTGATGTCAACCAATTGCTGCTCGAACACAGCGAACCGGACAGCATCGGCCTGAACGTCTTGGGTGCGATCAATCAGGTGTTCAACGATTTAGGCGGCGAGGTGCTCGGCATCATCCCGACGCTGGACGAAAGCAGCAGTAGCGAAGGCGACGCCGAACGCGAGGACGCCTTGATTCAGATGTTGATCGAAATGCGTGCCCGTGCCCGTACAGAGAAAAACTACGCCGAAAGCGACCGCATCCGCGACGAACTGGCCAGGATCGGCATCGTGCTGGAAGATCGGCCCGATGGCACCATCTGGAAATTAGGGTGATGTCGGCAAGTGCCGCCGATGCTAGAGACGATCTGTTATTCATAGCTTACGTTAGGATGCAAACCGATGCCCCACTTCGTTTATGGTCACTGGCCTGTGAAAGAAGCCATGCGTGCAGGCCGCCGCCAATTTGAAAAGCTGGTGATTTCGGATCGCCTGGACGAAAAAGGCCCGATTGCCGATATTATCGACCTGGCCACGCATCGCGGCATCACCATCAACCGCGTGCAGAAGCGCGTCTTGGACGACATCGCAGAAGGCGGCAATCATCAGGGCGTTGTGCTGCGCCTCAGCCCCTACCCCTATATTGACATCGAGCACATCCTGGCGCACGCTGCTGCGCTCAACGAGAAGCCCTTTATCCTGCTGCTAGACCTGCTGAAAGACCCGCAAAACGTCGGCACCTTGCTACGGGTGGCGGAGGTCGTCGGCGTGCATGGCGTGGTCTTGCAGGAACGGCGCAGCGTTGGCGTTACGGCCTCGGTCGCGGCGGCCTCGTCCGGTGCCGTAGAGCATATGAACATCGCGCAGGTGACCAACATCGTCAATACGATGAAGCAGCTAAAGGAAAACGACGTGTGGATGGTCGGCGTTGACATTGGCCCCAACATTCCGGCGCTGGATAAAATCGACCTGGACATCAGCGTTGGCATGGTGCTGGGCAGCGAAGGCGAAGGGATGCGCCGCCTTGTGCGCGATACCTGCGATCTGCTGGTGACGCTGCCCATGCGCGGTAAGGTCGGCAGCCTGAACGTCGCGACGGCGGGTTCGGTTGCGCTGTATTCAGCGTGGCGTGCACGCGGCTGGGATGGCTGGGCACACGCCTAACGCCAGCTACTTACGACCCGTCTTTCAGGCGTGCCAGCAGCACCCGCGCATGATGCAGCGCTTCGCCCATGCTGGCGAAAATAGGCATCTCAAACTTTTGCTGGCCCTTCGCAAGCATCCGCTGCGCCAGATGCGACCACTTATTATCCCCAACGATGACCGGGCGTATGCGTCGGTCAACGGTGGACGCCGGGATGTCTGATGTCGCCATCATAAAGGCATCCAACACCGCTTGCGGCGTAGATGTCACGGTGCGAAAGTCCGTAATGCGCACGATGGGCGGCTCAAGCGCTTGTTGCGCGTCGTCCAGCATCGCGGCGCTGTCTTCATACATTTGCAGCATCAGGTCACTATCGACCATTCCGGTAAAGTTCGCAACAAGGATATTTTCGCCTTCTAAGCGATAGACGGTCACAGGCATGAGGCTTCCCCTTGGTTTGATAGCAAGTTATTTTTGATAGCAAGTTATTTTTGCTTATGCCGATTTCTAGTAGCATTGTACTGCAAAATGGCGGCTCAGGCACGATGATAGACCAAACGCAACCGGCATGTGCACGATTGGCTATTTGCGTGATGCCCGTGACGCGCCATAATAGTCAACGATACTGAGTGTTACATCATTGGAGCACGACCTTGCAAATATTGCGCACATTTCGCAGTTTCAACCAGCTAACATGGCTTCTGCAAGCACTTAGCATCCTCGGCATTGGGTTTATCTCGCTGGTGCTGATGGCCGCTAGCGCTCAGGCCCAGGATGCCACGCCCACCCCTGACCTGGTGGCCACCGTCAACGACGAAGGCATCACCCGCGCCGACTATCAAAGCGCCCTGATGCGTCGTCTGCAAGGCATGAACACCAATCAGCGTGATCTGATTGAGCGACAGGTGTTAGACGCCCTGATTGAACAGGTTATCATCCGTCAAACTGCCGCTGAGATCGGCCTGACCGTCAGCGAAGACGAGATAGATGCACAGATGGCGCAATTGCGCGGCATGATGGCAGATGACGCCGAATGGCAGGCATTTTTGCAGACCAACGGCTTCACAGAGGCCGAAATGCGCGCAGCGCAGCGCGATGCGGTGCTGACGCAGCGCGTGCGCGATATTGTCGTTTCCGGGCTGAATGGTGACGTATTGCAGGCGCGGGCGCGGCATATTCTGGTCCGCACCGAAGCAGCCGCCCGCACCGTGATTCAGCGCCTACAGGCGGGTGAGGGCTTCGCGGCAGTGGCGCAGGATGTGTCGATTGACCAATTGACGCGGGATACAGGCGGCGATCTGGGCTGGTTCATTCAGGAAGAATTGGTCGCGCCGAATCTCGCGCAAGTAATTTTCAGCCTGCAACCGGGCCAGGTTGCCGGGCCAGTTGCCTCACAATTGGGCTTTCATGTGGTGCAGACGCAAGCCATCGCAGAACGCCCGATTGACCCCGAACGGCTGCCTGTGTTGATGGAAACGGTGTTCATCAGTTGGCTGGATGAGCGCATTGCCGCCGCGACGATTGAACGCTTCATAGAGGTCGGCTAAGCTCAGCCCACACACATAACAGGGAACGAGACAGATATGGGACAAGGCGCAGCACGCATCTACAACATCATTACGACAATGGCATTGTTGGCGACGATTGGCGTGATTATAGGCGTGGTCGTTTTACTGGCATCACCCCCACCACCACAACCCGCAACGCCGACTGTCGCCTTGCCGCAAGTGTTGCAACTGCCGAGCATCACCCCCACGCGCCCAACCGATACGCCCGTCCCACCGACGACCACACCCACGCCGCTACCAGCGACGTTCACGCCGACGCCGACCTTCAGCGATACACCCAGCATCACGCCGACCTTTACGCCGTCGCCCACCGCATCAGCGACGATCACCGAAACGCCAGCCCCAACGCTGACGCCCAGCATCACCGCCACGCCCAGCATCACCGCCACACAGACGCCCACCGCATCACCAACTGGCCCAGTGGCCACCCTCACGCCCAGCCAGATACCGTTCCCGTTCATCATCCGCGACTCAGTGCGCTTTACAGCCAACTTCGCCAATAACAACGGCTGCAACTGGCAGGGCATCGGTGGGCAGGTGCTCAACGCCAACGGCCAACCGTTCCAGGGGGCGACCTTGCAGGTACGGGCCTTCAACGAGAATGGCTCGTTTGAGACGACAGCGCCGATTGGCTTCAATTCGTTCTATGGCCAACAAACAGGCTGGGAAATCCGCACAGGCAACGCGGCTGAAGCGGCCTTGTTCTTCGTGCAACTCGAATCGCCCACTGGCACGCAGATTTCGCCCCTCTACCAGTTGCAATTTCCTGGTAACTGCGAGGGTAACGTGGCCATCGTGAATTTCATCCAGCAACCGGGCTTCGGCAACTGATGCGCCTGCTAGATTCATGCGCGTTTCATGTTTCTCCTGTGCCTTTCTTGGTGATGGCGTGGTGGAATAATATGAGTAGTCTCTGTAGGAGAGGGGCAAGCCCTCCCGCGTACAC
>DAOTTW010000342.1:0-20815 GCA_034437615.1 Anaerolineae bacterium
CTTCAGCTTCGGCCCGACGGGTGAACCGATGCACGAACCCGTCGTACAGGTCGTGTTCGATGGTATGTTTACGCTGTTCACGCCGGAAATCACAGCACAGATCGCGGACTAGCACACGACGGAGGAAACAAGCCTACAGGATTGTGCCGTTCTGGGTTAAATTAGTGGGTGGGCAAGGTGACAATTCGCACAAAGCTGGCCGATAGCGCTGCACGGTTTCAGTGGGTGCGCACGCTAGCTTGCAGATAACCCCTAGTTTTTGGGGGGTGGTGACGAATGTGCATTCTGGTAGTTTTTATCTTCCGGTGATGCCACCCAGCAAAACAAGGTGCCGATGACCTTAGCCGTTTCCAAATTGGCACTGCTCGAAACACAGTCCTAATCCCTGATCGGGAGCCACGCTTGGCAAACGGCGTTTCCCGAACATTGCAACTGCATAGACACAGCGTAACAACCGGAGAAACTCGACTCGCTTTTGTTTTTCTGGTTTTCAACGTACAAGGAGCTTGCAAACGTGCTTAACATTCTCCTCATATTAGCATTGCCCTTCGTGTTCGCGGCACTGATGACGCGGCCCATCGGCTCAGGCATCTCGAAGCTATTGAATCCGGGCTTGCTGCTGGGCGGCGTGATGGCGATCATGTTCGTGTTGCTTTTCGGGACGGCCTATAACCCTGTCATCGTGGAGCAGGGCGCGGCGACTTACACGCTGTCCTGGGTGCCACAGTACAGCCTTGAGCTTAGCTTTTATCTGGATAGCCTCTCGCTGCTGTTCGGCCTGATTATCACGGGCGTCGGCACGATTATCTTCCTGTACACGGGCTACTACTTCGATGATCCTGATGAACGTGTGCGCTTCTTGCGTCCGCTGTTGATTTTCACGGGTGCGATGTTGTGGCTTGTGCTATCCAGCAATGTTGTCGCGCTGTTTGTGGCCTGGGAACTGACGAGCATCACATCGTTCTTGCTCATCGGCTTCAAGGGCGACAAGTATCAATCGGCGCGTAAGGGTGCCGCACGTGCGCTGGTCGTAACGGGTGGCGGTGGCCTTGCGCTGTTGGTGGGCCTGATGCTGCTGGGTGCGGCTGGTGGGTCGTATGAACTCAGCGAATTGCTGACGATGGACCTCAGCGCTCATGAGTGGTACATCCCCATGACGCTGCTGATTATGCTTGGGGCTTTCACGAAATCTGCGCAATTCCCGTTTCATTTCTGGCTACCGGGCGCGATGGACGCCCCGACACCGGCCAGCGCGTTCTTGCATTCGGCTACGATGGTGAAAGCGGGCGTTTACCTGCTGGCGCGTTTACACCCGACGCTGAGCGGTACGGAATTCTGGTCGATGGGGCTGCTTGGCGTCGGTGTGACCACGCTGTTTATCAGTTCGCTGCTTTCCGTGCAACAAAAAGACCTGAAAGGGCTATTGGCCTTCACCACCACCGCCAAACTCGGTGCGCTGGTGGCGTTGCTGGGCGTGCCGGGCGGCTATGGCGTGAAAGCGGCGCTGGTCGGCATTTTGGCGCACGCGCTGTATAAATCCGCGCTCTTCTTGAGCGTCGGCAGCATCGACCATGCCACCGGAACGCGCTTAATCCCCAGGCTCGGCGGCCTGTGGCAGAAGATGCCGATTACAGGCGTTGTGGTGATTATCTCGGCGCTGTCGATGGCCGGTGTGCCGCCGCTGTTGGGCTTTGTGGCGAAGGAAACCTTGCTAGAAGCCTTCGTCGGCCAGCCGCTGTCGCTGGCGCTGCTCTTTATCAGCGTTGTATTCACGGCAGGCGCAGGCTACATCCTGATATGGGATGTGTTCTTCCGTAAGCCACCCGAAGAAGTGCACTTCCACGCGCTACACCGTCCGCTCGAATACGGCCCGGCGTTGCTGGCGGCAGGCACGGTGGTCATCGGGCTGTTCGTCACGCAATTACTGGTGCCGCTGCTCACGCCGCTGATCCCGGTTGAATTCAAGCTGGTGCTGTTCCCCGGCTTTAATGACATTTTCTGGCTGAGCATGACGGTGCTGGCGCTGGGCTTTATCGTGTTCTTCATCCGCGAACCCATCCGGCGCATACCCGACCTGAAGTTTAACGCGATGGTCGCTTATGACTGGGTGATCGGGGCGGCTGAATGGGCGGCGGATCAGGTGCTCAAGACGCAAAACGGCAAGCTGCGCCACTATCTGATCGTCGTGATCGGCGTGACGATGGCGATTATGCTTTCCGGTGGTGTTGTGGTCGATGTGCTGGCGATTGGCCCCGTTGATCTGGTGAATTTCAGCGTGATTGACATCCTGGATGTGATGCTGCTGGTGCTGGCGATTGGCGCGGCGTGGTATTCCGTGCTGACTGAGCGGCATATCAACGCGGCGTTGGCGCTGGCGATCTTCGGCTATGCGGTCGGTGGTGTCTTTCTGGTCGAGCCATCGCCCGATGTCGCGCTGGTGCAATTGCTGGTGGAGACGCTGGCAACGGTTGTGCTGGTTATCATGATTAGCCGCGTGGACCGAGATCAACGTAACGCGGCAATCGAGGTGCTGAAGCGGCCCCTGACCAACGTGCGTGATGGCTTCGCGAAATTTCGTGACATCACAATCTCACTTATCACGGGTGCTGTGATGTCGGCATTTGCGCTGGTGGCCCTGGTCAACCGCGATAACCGCGATAGCATCGCTGGATGGCACCTGGATAACGCGGATACACAGGTCGGTGTGACGGATGTGGTATCGGCCATCCTGACGGATTTTCGTGGCACCGATACAATGATTGAAATTGGCGTGTTTGCGGTCTGTGCATTGGGCCTGCTGGCGCTGCTGACGATCAACCGACAAGAGGGCGGTGAACCAAACGAAGTACCAATTGACCTGGACAGCGATAGCAGCATTGCTACGCCGATGATCCGCGTTGTGGCCTCTATTGTGCTGCCGATTACGCTGGTTGTGGCCATCGTGCATGTGTTGTATGGCGCTAAAGCCCCCGGCGATGGCTTTACGGCTGGCGTTATCGCTGGTTTGGGTGTCGCGCTGTATTACGTGGTGTTCGGTTATCAGCAGGTGCGCCGACGCCTGAGTTGGCTGCGGCCTGTACGTTTGCTGACGGCGGGCCTGACGCTGGCGCTGCTGAACGCGGGTTTCGGGCTGTTGGCTGGTGCAGGCTGGCATGGCTTCATCGACCTTGCGCCGGGCCTGAGTTTTGCTGGCCTAAAGCTGACCACGACGTTGATCTTTGAAATTGCCATCGCGCTGACCGTATTAGGTGGCGTTAGCCTGATGCTGGAAACCATCGCGTATCCGACTGGCGTGCGCACTGCCGACGACATCACGCTGACGGCAGAGCTTAAGCGCGTGAACCCACTGCCGGACATTTCAACGGACAAACAAGCAGGCCCCACTGGGGACTAGCTGAAAATCACAGGGGAGAATACACGACATGAACCTGATACTTGCCATTACAATCGGGGTGCTATTCGGATTGGGCGTTTATCAACTGCTACGCCGTGACCTGATTAAAGCGGCGATGGGCTTTGCGCTGCTGTTTACATCGGTTAATTTGCTGCTGCTGGCGGTGGGTGCCTATGAAGGCAACATCCCTGCTTATACCGACCAAGAAGGGGACCCAAGCGACCCACTGGTGCAAGCGCTGATCTTGACCGCGATTGTGGTCAGCTTTGGCTCGTATGCGCTGCTGCTAGGGCTGGTGAACGTGGTTTCGACGCGCTTCGGCAGCGTGCGTACCGATGACATGGACCAATTGCAGAAGTAGGGCACATCACATATGGCTGAAAACAACATCGCAATTATTCTGACTGTATTCGTGCCGCTGATAGGTGCGGTGCTGAGCCTCATGTTATGGGGCTATGACCGCTTGCAGCGCTACTTAGGCTTCGGTGCTGGTGTAATCGCATGGCTGGCAAGCGTCGCTGTGCTCTGGGATGCGATGGAGCTTGGGCCGCAGGTGTATCGCCTGGGTAACTGGCAACCGCCTTTCGGCATCGTGTTTGTAGGCGATATGTTCTCGTCGCTGTTCGTGGTGATGTCTACCACTGTGCTGATGATGGGCTTGCTTTATGCCATCGGCTGTCATGATAAGGTCGTCAAGCATCCGGTGTTCATCACGCTCTTCCTGACGATGGAAGTCGGCCTGCTGGGTGCGCTCTACACAGGCGACCTGTTCACCATGTTCGTCTTTATGGAAATCATGGTGCTGAGTTCGGTGACGCTGGTGGCCATCTCCGATAATCGTCTGGGGCTGGAAGCGGCTGTGAAGTATCTGTTTATCAGCAGCATCGGCACACTGTTCTTGCTGCTCGGTATTGCAGCTATTTACGCTACATTCGGCACGCTAAACCTGGCGGATATTGGCAATCAGCTTGCAACAGGTGAGCGGCCCTTGCTGGCGCAGGAAGCCACCATCGTACTGACAGCGGCTTTCCTGCTGAAAAGCGCTGTGTTTCCGTTTCACTTCTGGCAGCCGGATTTCCACACGACTGCGCCGACGCCTGTACATGCGGTGCTGTCGTCCGTTGTCGTGAAGATCGGCGTGTATGGCCTGATCCGCATGACCACGCTGCTATTCACCGCTGAAGGCGAGCTAGAGACGATCCGCGCTGTGTTGCTGCTGTTGGGCACGATCAGCATTTTCTTCGGCAGCCTGGGCGCGTTCCGCACCTATGACGGCAAGCGTATGCTGGCCTATTCGACCTTCGGGCAGATCGGCTTTATCTTGCTGGGCATCGGCTGGGGCACGCCGTTGGCTATCGCTGCGTCACTGGTCTACGCCTTCAACCATGCGTTTATCAAGTCGGCGCTACTGATGCTGTTCGGTGTGATCGCCAGCCGCACCAAGACCAAAACGGCGCGCCTATCGGAAGTCGGCGGCGTCGGCAAGAGCATTCCGGTGATCGTCGGCGTGCTGTATCTGCTGGGCGGCATGGCGTTGGCGGGTGTGCCACCGATGAACGGCTTCATCAGCAAATTGGCGCTCGTGCAAAGCGGTATTGAGGTGCAAGAGTGGTTGACGTTGGGCCTGGCCGTCGGTGCGGGCGTCCTTACCCTGATGTATATGATGCGCACCTGGCAGCTTGTCTTTCAGCAGAAGCCCGACGAAAATACGGCCCCCGTGAAGGATTACAACGACAACCCGCTGGCCCCTGGTCTGTTGATCCTGACGTGCTTGCTGCTTGGCATTTTTGCGACGCCGCTGGTGGATGTGGCGACGCTGGCCGCTGAACAGATTACAGAAGCAGAGATTTACATCGACGCCGTGCTCGGCTCTGATGCATTGAACGTAGCCTTGACGACAGGGAGCTAAACCATGCTGACACGCTTGCTTATCGCACTGCCGCTATCGCTGCTATTCATGACCGTCAGCGACCAATGGAGCATACAGGGCTTCGTCCTGGGCTACGCCATCGGCTTTGGGGTGATGTTGCTGATTGGCGATATACCGGGCGAAACCAACGTTGTACGCCTGCCGAGCCAGCTATTCTGGCTGACGCGTTATGTGCTGCGCCTCGCATGGGATATTCTGCTATCGGGCTTCGATGTGGCGCGGCGTGTGCTCGACCCGCGTTTGCCGATCAACCCCGGCGAGTTGCTGGTTTCCACACAGGACGACACGCAAAACATAATACTATCGGCCCTCAGTGCGCACTCCATCACGGTGACACCTGGGGAGATGGTTGAGGACTCCGTGACGCATGATGTGGGCTTGCAGGAATTGGACGGGACGCCGACTGAGGGCGGTGGCCGCAAGCGCAAAAATCAGCCGCTGTTTATGGTTGTGCACACACTGGATATTGACGAATCCAACAGCAGGGCAGACCGCGAACAAGCCCAACGGATGCGCTTGCTGCGTCGTTTCGTGCTTGATACAGAACCGACCAAGACCAAGAGCGATACCAAGAGTGAGGCATAATTAAAATGACTGCTATATTACAACTGGTGCTGGTGCTGCTGGTGTTGCTGATGCTGCCGTGTGGCTGGCGCTTCTGGCGTGGCCCGTCCGTTGCGGATCGCCTGCTGGCCATCGACCTGATTACGACTTTGTTGGCGGGTGTGATGGTGG
This sequence comes from Anaerolineae bacterium, assembly GCA_034437615.1. GTDB lineage: Bacteria > Chloroflexota > Anaerolineae > Aggregatilineales > Phototrophicaceae > DAOTTW01. The sequence continues at coordinate 6,060 of DAOTTW010000342.1, forward strand.
TGTTGTCGCTGATCCTTGAGCAGAGCTTGTTTGTGGATGTGGCGCTAGCGTTGGGTGCCCTCAGCTTTATTGGCACGCTGGCCTTTGCCCGCTTTGCCATAGATGGGAGTGTTTTCTAATGAACGTGTTCGATATTCTGGGTGTGCTCTTGCTGGCCTTCGGTGTGTTCTTCTTCGTCGTCGGCGTGGCGGGCATCATCCGCTTGCCGGACGCCTATAGCCGCCTGCACGCCTCCGGCAAAGTCGCAACGCTGGGCCTATTTGGTTTGCTGGTCGGTGGCGGTGTGCTGATGCCGGAATTGATGCCGCGTTTGCTGCTGTTGGGCTTGTTCTTCCTGATGACGGCCCCGGCAGCGTCGCATGTGATCGCGCTGATGGAACGCACACGCAAGCGCAAAGACCGTGAGGGCACCTGATTTAATGTGCGGCTCAGGTGTATCATGACACCCAGGCGCTATGTAAAACTTGCGCTCTATCTATCACTTGCGAGCATACTGTTGGTCGCGTTCGCCATCAGGGTATGGGGACTCGGTCAACAAGCTGTCTGGTGGGATGAAGCCTGGTCCGTTTGGGTCGCACAGCAGCCTTTTGTAACCGGCACACAAATCGTCGCCAGCGACGTGCACCCCCCGCTGTATCAATGGTTGCTCTGGCTTTGGCTGGTGCCCTTTGACGGATTCAGCACCAGCGAACTTATTATTCGTCTGCCATCTGTGCTTTTTGCCATCCCGACCCTTGCCGCAGTCTATGCCATTGGTGCGCGTCTAACGCGCTCATCAATGGTGGGGCTGATACCAGTGGTTTTGCTGGCGCTCAGCTTATCGCACGTGAACTGGTCGCAAGAGACGCGCATGTATACACAGGCCGCCATGTTTACGGCCCTTAGCGTGCTGGCTTACACGCACATACAAAGCGGAAAAGGCCGCAGACTGGCGGTGATTGGGTATGTTCTGGCTGCCGTCGCCCTGGTCCACACGCATTATCTGGGGGTGGCCGTCGTCGGCATTGTCGGTCTGCACTGGTTGCTCTGCGATTTCAATGTAAGCAAACTAAAGCAACTGTTGCTGGCAAATCTCGCAGTCGCGTTGCTGATCTTACCCTGGTTCGGCTACGCCTTAACGCAGATTCGTAGTGATGATGGGGTCGGTGCGGCCTTTCCACTCTTTTCGATCCTCAAGTTACAAAGTAGCTTTTTGCTCTTTGGGCGCTCTACAAATGTAATCGGACGCTATGAGTGGATCATCTATGCTTTCATGAGCCTGATAGCGTTGCTGCTGCTGTGGTACACCTGGCAAAATCGCCGCGTTGGTTTACTCCTGTTGTTGCTCTTCCTGTTACCGCCATTCACCATGTTCGCGCTAACGCAGCCGATAAACCCGTTTTACACGCCCTTCGTTGAGGAACGTTACTTTGTCATCTTTTTACCGCTCTTCTTCGTTGCAATCGCGCTTGTCATTGCCAGGGCATTCGCCTTACCCTGGCTACGGCCTGTGTGTATGATTATTTTCGCTGGTATTGTTACGGCAAACGCTGCTGGCACGTTTAGTTACCACGATGCACGTTACTATCGCGATGACTACGCTGTACTTATTGCAGCGGCGCAAGCGTTATCTCAAGCAGATGACCGACTTGTGCTGATCTCTGGTGACCGCTATCCGCTGGCGTACTACTATGCCGATTCCGACCTCGAAAGCCGCACACGTTTACTGGTTGATAATGGCTATGAGGAACCCGGCGACCAAATCAGACGGGCGATCGGTGCTGCATCTCAATTCTGGCTGCTTGAGATCGAAGCGCAAATTGGTGACCCAGACAAGCGGCTCAGGGATTGGGTGGCAGACAACTTCCAGCGGGTTTACACAACGTCAGCGGCGCATAATCGTATAAGTTACTATGCCACAACCGCAACAGCCACTCTACCGACGACAGGCCAGATAGTCGCACCATCAGCCACTGAGTTACGCCCAGGCGATCAACTACGTGCTGGCGTCCCGCCAGGGGTTACAGCAACGATCACAAGAGGGGATACCGTGCTCGCATCCCGTGATAGCGATGCGTGGCAGATTGCCGAATTTCAGATCTGGCCGATTTATCATGTGGGTGATTATCACCTGAACATCGGGCAGACGCGGTTCCCGTTTTCAGTAACACACAATAACGTCATTGCAGAACCCAATGTCGAGGCGGTTAATACACGCATAGGCCCATTAGAGCTTGTGGGCTATGCGCTAGATAGACAAACTGTGGCTGCTGGTGATCGTGCCAGCTTGCGCGTTGCATGGCGGTTGCTGGCACCTGTGCAGGAGAACTACGCGGTCTTTGTGCATCTACTGGGACCCTGGAACCCCGACACAAACGGCCCCTTGTGGCAAACTGTAGACCGTGATCCGCTTTATACACCGCTCTCTATCTGGTGGCCCGGTCTAGAACGTGCAGAAAGCTATGACATAGCGATTCCAGCAGACATGCCACCCGGCAGTCATACGATACAAATCGGACTCTATGAGCGACAAAGCGGCGAACGTGTTGTTAACGAATTTGGCGACGATACCACTATACTGACCGAGCTAGTCGTAACGCCGTAGGTAAGGGCTGGCACTTATCGTAGATAGTTTGCACGAATCCTTGCCCGATTATCGCTCTTTTGCAATCTCTCTGAAAGAATCCTCCTGTAACATGCATCAATAGGATGTACATTATTTACGAAAACCACAGGAGTTATCTTCGTGAAACAATACGACGCCATCGTCATCGGCACCGGACAATCTGGCCCTGCAATGGCCAGTGAACTGGTCGGTGAGGGCAAAACAGTTGCAATTGCAGAGGGCTATCGCTTCGGCGGTTCCTGCGTGAATTACGGATGTCGCCCAACCAAGACGCTGATTGCCAGCGCACATGCTGCACACATGGCCCGACGCGGCGCAGATTTCGGCGTCGAAATAGCGGATTTCAGCATCAACTGGCAGCGCGTTAAAGAGCGCGTCACGGGTATTATCACCAACACCAGCGCCGAGATAGAGCAATGGCTGCGCAGCGTGGAAAAGTTTGATGTCTACCACGTCTACGCCAGCTTTGAAGGCAAAAACGGCGCTAACTATCAGGTGCGTATGGGTGATGAGCTTGTCGAAGCACCGCTTATCTTCTTGAATACAGGCACCCGCGCCCGTCAGCCAGATGTCGAAGGCTTCGATAGCGTCAACGCGCTGGATAGCGAAGGCATGTTGCATGTCGATGAAGTGCCGCAACACCTGATGATCCTCGGCGGCAGTTATATCGGCCTGGAGATGGGGCAGGCGTTCCGGCGCTTCGGCAGTGAGGTCACCATCATCGAAACCTCGGATTGTGTGATCCACCGCGAAGAGCAAGCTATTCAAGAGGAGATGGACCGCATCCTAGAAGCAGAGGGCGTCAGCGTCTACACCAATAGCCGCCTGTTCAAAGCCGAACCGACTGCTGATGGAGGCATTCGTCTGTACATCCACGATAACGTGAGCGATCAGGACATCACGCTTGAAGGCTCGCACTGGCTGAACGCTATCGGGCGCGTGCCGAATACGGACATGCTGAACCTGGGATCGGTCGGCGTGGAGACGGATCAGCGCGGTTACGTGGTGGTGGATGATTACCTGCAAACGACGGCACCGGGCATCTATGCGTTGGGTGACATCAACAAAAAAGGCGCATTCACGCATACCTCGTACCATGATTACGAGATTGTGCGTGACAACCTGCTGCATGGCCGTGATCGCAAGGTCAGCGACCGCATTATGGCCTACGCGCTGTATACCGACCCGCCGTTGGGCCGCGTGGGTATGACGGAAGCAGAAGCGCGGCGTGCGGGCAAAAATTATTTGGTCAGCAGCAAGCCCATGAGCAGCGTCGGGCGTGCCGTTGAGCAGGACGAGACCGACGGCCTGATGAAAATCATTGTGGACGCCGATACAGAGCAATTTCTAGGTGCGTCGATCCTCGGTTTTCATGGTGATGACGTGATTCAAGCCATCAGCTATTACATGGCGACAGGCGCAGGCTATAGGACGATGATGGAGGCGTTGCCCATCCACCCGACCATTGCGGAGTTCCTGCCGACGCTGTTGGGTGAGCTAGCACCACCAGCAAAATAACGTAACCGATCAAGCAGCGGCGGCGAGGGCTGGTCATTGGTTACGCGAGCGTGCCAGATTCTCGAATAAGACTTCGGCGCGGATGCCCGCTTCAATGGCCAATGCCGCTTGCTCTGGTTTCAGGCGTTCCCCGTCGATAACGCCGAGGATCGCGCCGCGAATATGCGATGCATTCAGATATTCCATCATGCGCGGGTAGGCGGTGCTGCTGCCAAGCCGCCCCGCAGCATCGACACTGGCCAGAATAGACTCGATTTTCGATGGCTCGTACAACTCTGCAATGGGCCGCTGCATTTCGACGCCGATGTTTAGCTCGCTCCATTGCTCATGAAAGCTATCGTCCTCTGGTGTTACGCCGTAGCGCAATGGTATGCGTACCTCCGGTTGCAGGTTCACCCAATCAATGTATTCCTGCTCCACGAAATAGCGCATAAAATCATGGGCAGCATCGCTAGAACCCCAGTAAATCCCCAGCACTTGCATATCGTAGCGTGCACGAGACGCTTCGCTCTCCGTGTTGTTGATATATGTGATTGTACCGGTGTTATCCGGGAGGAAGTTAGGATTCTGCTCGGTGCATTCGGGGCAAGTCGGCATGTAACGCTCTTGCAGGCCCGCTATTTCATCAATGATCGACAGTGGCCACATAATCATCGCACACGCGCCGGATAGATAGCCGTTGCGCACATCGTCCGCCGTCCAGGATGCGCCCGTTTGCCCGGTTTCGCGGATGAGGTCCGCATACAACGCCAGCGCTTCGGCATAAGCCGGGGTAGCGACGGTGAGTTTACCTTCTGCATCGACAAAGCGCACCCCGTTGGCCAGCGCGAGTTCCTCCAGGATCATGTTAATCAGTAACTCGTTGCGCTGCGTCGGCCCACAAAAGCCGAAGCGCCCGTTATCCGGGTCGTGCAGCGTTTGTGCCGCGTCGCGGATGCGCTCGAAGTTATCCGGGGCTGGCAGGTCGCTTGCATCGAACCAATCCGCCCGGAATAGCAGCGCCAACGGCTCACCATAAAGCGGCAACGCCATGTAGCGGCCCTCTTGATCGCGCAGCAGCCGTAAGGCGTTCGCGCTAAAGGTATCCGCGCCAAGTTCCTCGATTAGCTCTGTTGTGAAGGCCGTATCGAAAATCTGATTTTGGTTAAAGCGGTAGGTGATTTCTAGCGGGTGGATGAGCAAATCAGGCGGTGTGCCTGCTGCAACGGCCAGGTCCATCATTTGCTCCATCATCACCGTGTCCATCACGACGAATTCTATGTTGGCTTGTGGGTTCTGTTCAGCGAATGCCCCCAGCAGCGTTTGCTGGCGCTGCACCAGGGCAGGGCTGAAATCAACGGACCAAACGACAACATCCTGTATTGTTTCTTCTGTCTGGCCCTGTACAGCCAGCACCAACAGCAGAAGCGCCGTCATACAACCGACAATGCGATACGCCATCATTGACCGTCCTTTGATTGCATCTTTGATTGCACCCGTTATTTGTGCATTTATCCAGTACGGTAGCAGCACACAAGAGCCTGGTCGTGCGTTTTCTCGTGGCAGACGCAGCAAGCCGCGTCCCTACGTGACCATCTTGGGCCGTAGGGACACCCTGAAGGGTACCCCGTCGCGTATAATGCGGCTGCGCCGCCCCGGACGCCAAGAATGGCATCCCTACTCGACAGTAGTTTATCACAACTATCACAAAGCGATGCAAGCTGTTGCGGGCAAAACACTCTTGCTGTATGCTTCGTGTATGCAAAACACCGTAATGATCGGGTGTTATTCGCTGATTTAATAATTCAACTTTCTGAGAGGGTAGGGCTGTGCTTGAGGGTTTAAAAGCGTTTGGGCGCTTGATAGCGCTGTCGCTGCTGATCTGGCTGGCCGCAGCCTGTTCGCAGCTTGGGCCAGGTTGCCCGCCGGATTGTGCTGAACTTAATCTGCGACAACCATCATTGGTAGGTGTGGATTTGCGCGGGGCAAATTTTTCCGGTGCGACCTTGATTTCGGCAGATTTGAGCAATGCGGATTTGCGCGACGCCGATTTCTCCGGCGCGAACCTGATCGGCTCACGCTTAGTCGGTGCGGATTTGCGCGATGTCAACTTCAACGGGGTTAATCTGGTTAATGCGAACCTGAGCGGCGTCCGACTGGATGGCGCAAATTTAACGGGCGCGAACCTGACTAGCGCGACGTTGACCCGCGTCGATCTGACAGAGGTCGTGTTGGATGCGATTGTGCTGACCGAGGCGCGTTTAATCGGTGTGGATCTGCGAAATGCGGACCTGCGCGGCGTGCGGCTTGAACGGGCTGATTTGCGCGGTGCCGATCTGACGGGGGCTAACCTGGCCGGGGCCACGCTAACCGGCAGCGCGACGGTGACGACGGATTTGCGCGGTGCGGCGTTGCTGGATGCGCGTATTGTCGGCGCGGAACTCTCCAATGTGGATATTTCTGGTACGGACGCCCGTAATGCACAGTTGTTAGGCGCGACGTTGAACAACATCAACTTCAGTGGGGCCGATTTGCGCGGTGCTGACCTGAGCAATAGCTCAGCAACCAATATCGACCTGACCGGGGCCACACTCAGCAACGCCAACTTCGTCAATGCCAAGATCGGCAATGTGCTGCTTAATGGGGCGCAATTGCTGGGTACGAATATGGATCAGACGGACATTTTGCGTCTGGTGCCGTTTGCTGGTCGCGCTGATGATAACCCCGTGCAGACGTTCGTTGTACAGGGGGCGCAATACAACGATGAAACCGTATGGCCCACAGGTTATGTGCCACCTGTAAGCGCTGTTTTCATCTTCTTCGAGGAGGAAGACAGCCCGGTGCCAGAGCTACCCGACGGCGACGAAGAGCGTGATGAGGGCAGCGACAATAGCACAGGCTCAGCACTTCAGTAAATGGCTGATACAGCAGAATGGGCGCGGTTTTTGGCATTGCAAATAATCATCTCCTTCGATACGCTATGGGCACTGAAGCGTTACGCGTAATTTCTGAAGGACTATAGCGTAAGACTGGTGTAATTATTCAACAGATCGCTGTAAGCCGTCGCTTTGGTTCGTGCTAATGACAGACTAAATAGCCATAACCCCGGAGAATACTTATGCTCGCTGAGCGCCCGACACCGCAGGATTCAGCTACGCCTACAGGTGGGATCGCACCAACGGAAAAGGGGCAATCGACGCTCCCACCAGGTCGGCGGTTCGGCTTATTACGCCGAAAACCGCTTGTAAACATCCTGAGCGAAACGGCCAAGCCAAGCGGACCACCGGACCGCACAAACGACGTTCGCGTGTCGATGGCGGCGGTGGGCATCGCAACGGCTGCGTTACTTGTGCCACCATTGGGCATCGCGACGGTGCCGCTACTGCTTTATAGCTCACGCGGCATCTTGAAATTCGGCGTCAAATCCTTCCTGGATGGTCGCCCGAATACCTCGACGCTGGTGGCAGTCGTCGTGCTGGCGGCATTGGTCACGCAGTATTATTTATTCGCAGCGATTGCCGCAGTCGTTTCGCAATACTCTTACATCGTCTCTGACCGCGTGAAGTCCTCTGCGCGCAGCGGCATGATCGACATCTTCAGCCAGCGCCCGAAAACGGTGTGGATACCCTATAGCGATGGTGAATCCGGCGAGCCGACTGCGGTTGAAGTGCCGATTGAAACAGTGCAAGAGGGTGATCTGGTGGTTGTGCATACGGGTGAGGTCATCCCGATTGATGGCGTCGTTGTCGAGGGGCTGGCGTCAGTCGATCAACATATCCTGACGGGCGAGGCGCAACCCGCCGATAAAGATGCGGGCGATGGTGTGTTTGCCTCTACGGTGGTGATGTCCGGCAAGATCGTCATCCGCGTAGATAAGACCGGGGACGCCACGACTGTCGCGCAAATTGGCCGCATCCTCAGCCGCACGCTGGAATTCAAGGCTGACCGACAGCTTAAAGCCGACGACTGGGCCAATTCAACCGTCATTCCCACGATGTTTTTATCTGCTGCCATGTTGCCGGTCCTCGGTGTGGCTGGCGGTATGGCCGTCATCAATTCGCATTACAAGAAGCGCATGTCGTTGGCTGCGCCTATCAGCATCCTGAATTATTTCCGCATCCTCTCGGACCAATACATTCTGGTCAAGGATGGGCGCACGCTGGATGCCATCGCAGAGGTAGACACGGTGGTATTCGATAAGACAGGCACGTTAACTGTTGCACAGCCCACTGTCGGCACGATCTATACTTACGGCGATGCCGATGAAAATACGGTGCTGGCGCTGGCGGCCACAGCCGAGGACAAGCAGACCCACCCGATTGCGCTGGCGATTCTGGAAGAAGCTGAACAGCGTCAGCTTAAGCTGATGCCACCGGAAGACGCCGCGTATCAGGTCGGTTATGGCTTGACGGTGCGTGTGCAAGGCGTGGCGGTGCGCGTGGGTAGCTTGCGCTTCATGGAAAACGAGCACTTGCAGGTGCCGGACGCCCTGCAAGCACAGCAAGATGTCAGCCATGAAGCCGGGCATTCGCTAGTGGTGGTGGCGCGTGATGCACAGATCATTGGCGCGATTGAACTAGTGCCGACGATCCGGCCCGAAGCGCCCGCCATTGTGAATTGGCTGAAGCAGAACGGCATCAAAGAGACGTATATCATCTCCGGCGATCATACGACACCGACGGCCAAGCTCGCGGCACAACTCGGCATCGACCACTACTTCGCAGAGGTGCTGCCGCAAGACAAAGCGGCTATCATCGAGCAACTGCAAGCAAGCGGGCGCATGGTCGCTTACATTGGTGATGGCATCAACGATTCGATTGCGCTGAAGCAAGCCGCCGTGTCAATTTCGATCAGTGGGGCGTCGGCTATCGCGGTTGATACCGCGCAGGTGATCCTGATGCGCGAAGACCTGCAAGCCCTCACTGCGCTGTTTGCATATGGCCGCGAATACGACCAGAACTTGCGCAATATGTTTCGCTACATGATGATTACACCGATGCTGGTCAGTCTGGCCTTTTTGCCGTTTCCTGGGATTAACCTGTGGGTCTCGCTGATTGCGACGGTCTACAGCTTATCGGGTAGCGTGGCGTATGCTATGATCCCGATGTGGCGCTACCAATGGCAGCAAAAGCGTGCACTCGGCGCTGGCGACACCGAGGCGGAGCCGATGCACCAACTAACGAGCTAATGCTCGATCTAATATCAACCGCACACACAAAGGAACGAGGTGATCTACAGTGAAAATTCACTACCGTAGCACAACGCTGCTACTTCTGTTCTGCGTATCCGTTCTGCCGCTTGTGGCACAGTCCGATGCTGAAGGCGGCACTCTGCGCTTCGGCGCGCCGTTCCGTTCCGGGGACTATGACCCGATCAGCGAAAGCGATGATGCCGAGCTGGTGTTCTTTGACCTGGTATACGACACGCTATTGGCGTTGGATGTTGATGGCAACGTGCAACCGCGCCTTGCAACCGAGTGGACGCTGACAGACGAAACGCTTGATTTGACGCTGCGCGAGGACGCCGTTTTCAGCGATGGCACGCCCTTCAATGCCGAGGCCGCGCAAGCTAACCTTGAGCGTGCAATTGACGATGGCGGTTTTGCCGCACAAAGCACGCTGCGGGCGGTTACGGGCGTCGAAGCGGTCGATGAATTTACGTTGCGCATCACACACGACAACAGCGACCCCTTCTTCCTGTATGCTTTTGCGGATTACCCCGCAATGATGGTCAGCCCGCAAGCCTTCGAGACGACGGGACAGGTGCCAGTGGGCACGGGGCCATATACGCTGGTGGCAGATGAGACGGTGCTGGGGTCGCTGTGGGTCTTTGAGCGCAACCCGGACCACTGGGACGCCGAGAATATCAGCATCGAGAATATCGAAATTCGTCTGACCGGGCAGCCAGATCTGGTGAATGGCTTGCTCGCGGGTGACCTGGATGGGATTCTGGTGACGGATAGTGTGACGCGCACGTTGCCAACCGAAGGTTATACGGTTCTGACGACGGAAGTATCTTATTATGCGCTGGTGTTCTGGGATCGTGCCGGCGAGTTGGTGCCGGAATTGGCAAATTCGGATGTGCGTTGTGCGCTGTCACAGGCCATTGACGTGCCGACCTATAATCAGGCGATGACAGGCGTGTCGCTGAAGCCCATGCAGACCATCCCGCCGACCAACTGGTACGGTGCGTCGGGCCTGACCAAACCCGCTTATGACCCGGATGCGGCACGTGCAGCCCTGGAAGCAGCAGGAGCGGCTGGCTTTACGTTGCCGATGACGACATTCCCGTCCGTGCAGGCGAAACACGAGGCGCTTACGGGCTTTTTGACTGAGGTTGGCGTCAATGTGGAAAGCGATGCCCGCGATACCTCCGAGGTCTATTCGTTCATCCTGGGCGGGGGGTCGCCTGCGGGCTACCTCAATATGAACACCAAGCACTTCTCGCTATTTGTGGAAAGCCACATCATGCCGCAGGGTGCATGGAATCCGATGAACGTGGTGGATGAGGATATTGCGGCTCTGGTCGAAGAGGCGCGTACTCTGTCCCTGGACGAAGCTGAACCTCTCTACGAGGAGATCAGCCGCCTGATAAACGAACGCTGCTATTTCATTCCGCTTTCAGTTGGTTCTACCGCCGTTTACATGTCGCCAGAGGTCGCAGGTGTCGAAGGACGTTACCGCACGAACGGCTTTGTTGATATGCGGGCGCTGACTCTGGACCGTTAGACGTTTACGGGGGCAGTTACGGTTGCCCCCTCGCAGACTCACAGTGATTTTACTGCGTTAGTGCGCGCATATTGACACTGACACTGACACTGAAACTGACACTGAAACTGAAACTGACACCGAAACTGAAATTGAAGAGCAAGAGAGTACCCATGTTACGAGTCGCAGTCTGGCGAACGCTGAGCGCCATCCCCTTGCTGTTGTTGCTGTCGCTGTTGGCTTTCTTGTTGTTGCATTTGGTGCCAGGGAGCGTTGCGGGGGTGCTGCTGAAGATGGACGCAACGCCGGAGGCGGTCGCGGCGCTGGAGGCAGAAATGGGCCTGGATGACCCGCTGCCAGTACAATATACGCGCTGGTTGTGGGCTGCATTGCAGGGTGACCTGGGTGTTTCGCTTGGCAATGGCCAGCCCGTCGCAGCAGCCATCGGTCAGCGCATTGGCGTCACCCTCTCGATTACGCTGGGTGGGATGCTGCTGGCGGTGACGCTTGGCGTCAGCCTGGGCATTTTGGCGGCGCTGTACCCACAATCCCTGCTGGATCGTGGTATTACCGTGCTGACGAGCTTCTACAGTGCGCTACCGAGCTACTTCATGGCGATGCTGCTGGTGCTTTTGTTCGCGATTGAGCTAAACTGGCTACCTGCGATGGGTTACACCGCGCCAACTAAAGATATTGGCGGGTGGCTGCAAAGTATTATCTTGCCCTGTATCGCGCTGGGCCTGTCGTCTGCCGCGTGGATCGCCCGTCAGACGCGCTCTGCCATGTTGGGCGTCATGCAATCGACCTACATTCGTGCGGCGCGTGCTAGCGGCATCCCGTTCTGGCGTATCGTGCGGCGTCATGCCTTGCGTAACGCGCTCATACCGGTTGTTACGATTGTCGGCCTGCGCTTTTCCGTGATGTTGGGCATCGCCTTTGTGGTGGAGCAGGTTTTCGGGATGCCGGGAATCGGCGAATTGCTGGTGCGTGCTGTGCTCGATCAGGATATTACGGTGGTGCAGGGCGGTGTAATGACGATTGGCCTGCTGGTCATCGGCGTAAATACACTGGTGGACGTCAGCTATGCGTGGCTGAACCCGAAAGTTCGCTTATTGTAGCGCATCTTTATCGTCTCGTCGGCAAGATTGCAGTATAGTAAGGTTAGGCGTCGTTTGCTGACGCAACAAAAATGGTTCTGCTGGTTCTCACGTCGTTCAACACACCTTAACTATCCAGCTAACCTAGAGGACGCGAACGTTACCTATGAGCGTGCCGACCATCCTACAGACATTCGGCAATCAGCTACAACGCCGCGTAAAACGCATTTTCGACAGTCGCATCTTACGGCGTTTACTGGCGCAACCCGTTGCATGGGTCGCGCTGACTTATTTGGTGTTGCTTGTTGGCGGGGCTGTTTTCGCGGCACAGCTTACCACCCATGACCCGCTGAAGCAAAACCTGCTGGCCACCCTGCAAGCCCCTTCTGCGGATTACTGGTTCGGCACGGATCACCTGGGGCGTGATGCCTTTAGCCGCATTATCTTCGGCGCGCGCTCATCGCTGTTTGCTGCGCTACAAGCGACGAGTATCGCCGTGTTGCTGGGGGTGCCGTTGGGCTTGCTCTCCGGTTATTTTGGCGGCTGGCTGGATCGGCTGGTGAGCTTGTTCGTGGATACGTTGTATGCGTTGCCCTTGCTGCTGGTGGCAATGGGCCTGATTGCGGTTATCGGCAGCGGCCTGACGAATGCGATGTTTGCGGTTGGCATCGCGCTATCCACAAGCTACATCCGCCTGACGCGGGGCATCGTGCTGGCCGAACGCGAAGAACTCTACATCGAGAGCGCCCGCATTGGCGGCATCTCCACCGCGTCGATCTTATTTCGGCATCTGCTGCCGAACCTGTGGCCTGTACTGGTGATACAAACGGCGCTGACGCTGGGCGTCGTCATCCTGATTGAATCGTCGCTGAGCTTTCTGGGCCTGGGCTTGCCTGTCGGTCAACCCAGTTGGGGCCAGATGCTGTCGGATTCACGGGTGTACGTGCGTGTGCAGCCCTGGTTGCCCTTGCCGCCCGGCTTGGCGATTACGTTTACCGGCCTGGCGTTCAACCTCTTGGGGGATGCGTTGCGGGATGCACTGGCAACGGGCGATCAGAAGCCACCACGCCGCCGCAAACGTACTGGCGCTACGCAGCCAAGCCCGACAGCGACGCCAGACCCGAATGCATTGCTTTCGGTGCGGGGGCTGGAGGTGCGCTTCCGGGTGGCCACTGGTATGACACGCAGCATGATTGGCGCACAACAGGATTACGCGCTGTTGCAAGATGTCAGCTTTGATATTTACCCCGGCGAGACGTTCGGCCTGGTCGGTGAATCGGGGTCGGGCAAGTCGATGACGGCTTCAGCCTTGCTGGGGATGTTGCCACAGGCGGGCGTGCTCAGCGCAGGGCAGGTTTTGTTTCAGGGGCAGGAGAGCAGCCGTTTATCCGAGCGTGAATGGGGGCACATACGCGGCAAAGAGATCGGCATGATCTTTCAGGAGCCACAGAGCGCACTGAACCCGGTGCTGCGTATCGGCCAGCAGATCGCAGAACCGATGCAAATTCATCTGGGGCTGGACTATGCTGCTGCACAAGCGCGTGTGCTGGATTTGCTGCAACAGGTCGGGATGCCGGACCCGGAGCGCGTCTATCGGTCGTATGCACATCAGCTTTCGGGTGGCATGGCGCAACGCGCAGTCATCGCACGGGCGCTATCCTGCAATCCACGCCTGTTGATTGCCGATGAGCCGACAACCGCGCTGGATGTGACGACGCAGGCGCAAATCCTGGATTTGCTGCAAGCGCTACAAGCGCGGTATGGCATGGCGATTATGCTCATCAGCCACGACCTGGGTGTGATTGGTAGGATGTGCCGCCGTACTGCCGTGATGTATGCGGGCGAAATCGTAGAGCAGGGGCCAACAGAAGCGCTGTTCAGTCAACCGCAGCATCCCTATACGCTGAGCCTGCTGCAAACGATGCCACAGAACCACACGCCCGGCGTTCTGCTGCCGACGATCAAGGGCCATGTGCCACCGTTGCATAGCTTACCGCAGGGTTGCCATTTTCACCCGCGCTGCCGCTTTGCGGATGACGCCTGTCGGCATGGGGCAATTGCGATGCAAGCGTTGGCAGACGGGCGCGAAAGCCGCTGTATCCACATCGACCGCCTGACAGACACGATTTATACAGAGGACACCGACCATGTTGCGCATTGATGACCTGAACATCGTATACAAGGCGTCTGGGGGTTGGCTGCCGGGGCCTAAATCAAAAGGTGTACATGCTGTGAAAGGCGTCAATCTGCGCATTGATGCCGGTCAGACAGTCGGCCTTGTGGGTGAGTCGGGGTCGGGGAAATCCACTATTGGGCGGGCGGTGTTGCGTTTGCTGCGCCCGACATTTGGGCGCGTCATGTTCGCGGGGCGCGATATTTGGTCGCTGCGGGATGGTCAGATTTTACATTATCGCTCACAGGTGCAGGCCGTGCTACAAAACCCCTACGCGGCCCTGAACCCGAAACATCCGGTGCATACCATTGTCGGTGAATTGCTGACGCGGCATCGCGGCATCGCCCCTGGTAAAGAACGCAATGACCGTGTGGTGCAAATTCTGGAGCAGGTCGGGCTGTCCTATCACTATCTGGAGCGTTTGCCGGGTGAACTCAGTGGCGGCCAGCGGCAACGTGTGGCGATTGCACGGGCGTTGGCTCTGGGGCCACGCTTGCTGATCTGTGATGAGCCGACCAGTGCGCTGGATGTCTCGGTACAAAGCCAGGTGATTAACTTACTGAAGCAGATTCAGGAGCAGCATGGGCTGGCGTATCTGTTTATCTCGCATGATCTGGCGGTGGTGCGACATATCAGCGATACAATCGGGGTCATGCAAGCGGGGGAGTTGGTGGAGA
>DAOTTW010000343.1:0-2442 GCA_034437615.1 Anaerolineae bacterium
GGGTTATTCGGGGGCGGACCGCTGGCAGGCACAACCACATCAACAGGATCAATAGCGTTGATGTCTGCCGCAACATAGGCTGAATCCGGCACTGTGAAGGTGTAAGCGTCATCCAAGCCTGTCAGACCAAGCACCCCTTGCAAGCGCACATCAATTAGGTCATTGATGGCAGCAAGTTGCGTGATGTCGCGGAAGGTCGTGCTGAAATCCAGCTCGATCAGCTCCAACACCCGTGTATCAAGGTCGATATAGCGATTGATCTGCATGGAGAGTTCCGGTAGGACAAAGCTACGGGCCAACTCTAAAGCGCTGAGGATTAAATTTAGCTGTTGTTCAGGGACCTCAATCTGCGCGGCCAGTAGGTATAGCTCCGCAAGCCGACGTAAATCCTGTTGGTTACTCAACAACTGCTCTATATCAACGTTGGTCACATAGCGTGCTTGACCACTGGAGGAGGAATCGCTACGTTGAGTGCGAATGTAACCACCCATCTCGAACAAGGCGTAAAACGCTTCGATATCGACGGCATTGTTTACAGCGTCTACCACCGCATCACCAGACACATCCGACGTAAGATCATCTAGCACAACGTCCAGTGCACCATCGTACAAGATCGGCACATATTGCTGAAAAGCAGCGCGCAGTAAATCCGAAAAGGCCGTTTCAATCCAACGCACCTGACGCCCTGTGCAGACTTCTTCTCCACGCAGATAGACCCGACCATCAAGCACGCGCCACTCAACACGCACGAGCGGAATATCAGATTCATCCAGGCCAGCGAGTAGGGTCATGTCCATCTGCATTTTGACGGTTTCGAGGTCACTAGCCACCTCATAGTAACCAGTACCGATCACACCGAGTGCGGCGCTTTCTGCCCCTGTGCTGACCGTCAGGGTCCCATTAAAGCTAATCTGCTGCGTTGTCGCACCGAGCACAGCCCCAACCCCATCATCGAGCAAAGCTTGGTCAGCCCGGTTGAGTACAGGGACGAGCCTTGGCATGGGGCGTTGCGTAGGTGTTGCTGACGCTGTCGTTGGTTGTGTCGGCAAGCGATAACCGTCGCGTCGCTGGACGAGTAACGTCAGGTTGTCTTGCTCTAGCTCAAAATTCACAACCCGATAACCACGCTGAAGCGACGAGAAGAAATCCGTATTAATCAAGCGCTCCAATTGTGCGATGTCACCCAGAGAGGTAATCGTCTGCCGATTTAAACTTGCTTCATCTACAGTTAGATAGAGCTTCTCATCCTGTAGGCTGGGTGAAAGGGTCGCTTCTAGCGTTCCGACTGCGGTCAAATAGCCCGTCAAGTTGATAACATTAGACTGAAATTCGATACGTGGGTTAGACATACCAAACGCCGCCACTTCGACCTCAACGCCGTTTTCGTTCAGGATTATGGTCTCCAGTGGGTTCTGCTGCACAACCGTGACAATGGTTGGTAGGGGAATCTGGGTTACATCGCCGGGGAATGGCGTCCGCGATGGAGGGGGTGTGCCGAGCGGTGTCGCGGATACGATACGCGGTAGTGGAATAGAAGTCGTCGTGATTTCAACTTGTTCATCCTCGGCAACAGCCGCTTCGGTCACTAATGTTGCGCCGACGCTTGTGACGATGACAAAGTCATCTGTTTGGCCTGCTTGCTCATCTTCCAACGATGCGCCCTGGCTGTTAGTCGGCGTCTCAGGAACTAGCGCGGCCGTATATTCTGCGTTGCGTTGAGCGGTTTGCGCAGCTGCAGTCACGACTGCTTTATCCTGCGTTGGCTGGGTTGAATCTATCTGTTGACAAGCCCCCAAAACAGTGGCTAATACAAGCATCAAACATGAAGCAAACCAATGTTGCATAAGTGGCCTCTTAGTGTTTTATAATGCCGATTGAAAATATAGGTTGTTTTTGCTACATTACAGTACATCGTTTACATTAGAATATTTCCAGTGTAGTCAGCAACTTCACACAAAGCAATACTTAACTATTTGCAAACACATAATTGCTGGCTTCCACCCGTTTTTGGTACAATATAAAATACATGAGACACACGCTATACATTATGGCGTATTGTAGCCTGTCGTATGTATAAGAGCCTACTTGTAATCGTCCATTCTGGCACAGAGGGCTTCATAAGCGTTTTTACTCTTAACTCACTTAGCAACGCGTCCGTTCATACACAGTGTTCTCTCTTAGCCAACCAGTAACTTGATCACTCTCAATATCTAGTGTGATGCCATACCAATCAAATCCATCGTTATGGCGTCGGATGTCCAATACATACATTGTGGTTCCTGGTGCAACCTGGAGTACAAGGCCGTTATTAATTCCAGGGTTTGAGCAGGGCCTACGCATGAGATAGGCTTAAGCCTTGAGCACTTCCTCAAGGAAGTCGGTATTGAGCGCAGCAGTATAGCGTTTCTGGTTCAGGCTCTTTTTGCTTGGATGACGTTTCAA
>DAOTTW010000344.1:0-12094 GCA_034437615.1 Anaerolineae bacterium
TTCTATCGGGTAATCAATCATGCTGGCGAATTCACCGACGCGGGCCGCCGCCGGAATCTGTAGGCCCCAGGGCAGGTCTGTTGGTACGCCGTATAGCTCCTGATTGACGAAATTGGCCCAGCGTCCGATGGCCTGCGCCAGCGGCAGGGCAATGGCGGCAATATCGAGCCAGGGCAGCGCGGGCATCCCGTCATCGGGGAAGGCACTCTCAAAGCGCGGCACCTGGAATTTTTGCGGCGCGTCGTTGGTCGCGAAGCGCTGATAAGCGTAGGTCGGCAACCAGAAGATAACCGCGAATACGATGCTGATGGGCAGGAAAATATAGTGAAAAACCCGTGCGACTGTATTATGCCAGCGGCTTACGTACAGGTATGCACCGAGCAGGCCGCCCAGCACTGCGCCGAAAATGCTCAGGCCACCCGTCCAGATGGCAATTGCGCCGCCGTTAGGATTGAAGAAATTAGCCAGAAACCAGGCGGCATCGCGGCAAGGGTCGCTCAGGTTCGGGTCGAAGCAGGGGGCGGTCAGCGATACAGGCGGGAACAGCACGAACCACAGGCGTGCTAGCAACAAACCGGGCAAAATTGCCCAGGTCAGGCCACCCCAGATGTGATCGGCGTCGTAGCCATTGCGCCGTGCCAAACGCGCCGCCACAAGCGCCGCCAGCAGCATCGCCGTGATGATGATGATGCCGTAATAACGGATTTGTATATCACCCAGGAATGTGCCGGGTAACAGGATATATTGATCGGTAAATTCCATGTGTCCGTTGCCTTTTTGGTGCTTAGTTGCCGTCTTGGTTCAACTGTTTGGATACATAAATAAGGCGCTGCAAAACTGTGATGTGCGTGCCGATGGCCAGCAACAGCAAGCCCCACGCCAGCAAAGCCGGTAGCAGCAGCATAACGAGAATCACAATGATACGTTCAAGCCGTGTGAAAATGCCTACGGGCGCATTGACGGCCACGCCGTCTGCCCGTGCCCGCACATAGCTGACAAGCAAGCTGCCCAGCAGCGCGAGTTGTGAGAGCAGCAGCAGGTCGAAGCGCTCTTGCATCGCAAAATAATAGCCCAAAGCGATGAAAATGAAACCGTCAGCATAGCGATCCAGCGTGGAATCCAGCACCGCACCAAAGCTACTGACTTGCCCGCTTGCATCGCGGCGTGCTCGTGCAAGCGCACCGTCTAATGCATCCAGCGGCAAACCCAGCAGCAGCACCACGCCACCCGCCTGAAAATACCCCAGCGCCAGCAGCACGCTTGCCCCCAGTGTGATGAGCAAGCCCAGTACGGTCACTGCATCCGGGTGCACGCCAAGCCGATGCAGGCTTTGGCCCAACGCGCTCAGGATGGGGTTGGTTAACTTGCGCAGATAGTCGCTTAACGTCATGGGTTTTAGTCGCTGATCTTGCTTACAGTGGACCCGCCGCCACAATTTAGCACTTGTCAGCGGCTCTGTCGATGCATATACTGGTCAGGCTAAGAATTTGATCGGGGCGTGGCGCAGTCCGGCTAGCGCGCACCGTTCGGGTCGGTGAGGTCGTGGGTTCAAATCCCGCCGCCCCGACAAATGGCGAAAGCGAAAAACCCATCTGTTGCCCGGTGCGCAGGTGGGTTTTTTGCTTTAGAACCACCTGACAGCCACCACAACAGGTCTAATGCATTTCCTGCTTGTGTGTGTGCGAACGTTGCCCTACTATGACTTTGCTCGATTATGTTTATTATCGGAATGTGCGTAGACTTATGGAAACCAACTCTGAAATGCTGCTGAACGCAATCGCTAACCGCATCGCCAACGGTGAATTTCATCGTGTGACCGATGTCTGCAAGCAAACCTTGATGCTTTCCCGCGAAGAGGACAATCGGCCTGTCGAGGCGGCTTCGCTGATTGGTTTGGCGGCCTCACACCGCTACCAGGGCAAGTTTTACGAGGCGCGTGTCTTCAGCGATGGCGCGATGGAACTGGCCAGCCAGGACATGCCGCAATTGCTGGTCGAGGCGATCTGCGAGGAAGCGGCCATTCAGATCGACGCCAGTTCACGCAACTATGAAGCGGTGGTTGATTTCAAAAATGCGCTCGAAGTTGCGACAGAAATCGGCTATAAGACAGGCATGGCCAAAGCACTCTATGGGCTAAGCTGGGCCTTCACGTCGATTGGCTGGTATGGGCGTGCAAGCCGTTACGCCCGTGAAGCGCTGGAACAGGCCCGCGAACTCGATGACCACATCCTGCAATGTCAGGCGTTGTTGATGCTTGGCAGTGCTCAGCAAGGGCTAGGCAACGACGAAAAGGCGAAAGAGGCGTTTCGCCACGCTTTACGGATGACCAACCTGCACGCTTATTATTCGCTGGAAGGTCTGGCTAAGCTGGGGCTGGCCAATATCCATGCTCGGAGCACGCGCCACAGAGAGGATGCAGAGTCGTACTACGACCAGGCACTTACGATTGCGCAAGAAACGGGCTGGTTACGGCTGGAATTCGCCGTCCTGGATAGTCTGGGGATGCTGGCGCAAAACATAGAAGATTACGCCACCGCCTACGATTATTTTGAAGACATGCTCGATATGGCCTCAGAAATCGACAACCCAATCTACGAAGCAGGGGCCAATATGAATCTGGGTAAGTTGGCCATCACCGAGAAAGACTTTGATGTTGCACTGGAACGCTTCCTGATTGTTGAAAATATCAGCCGCTCTCACAATCACCCGGCCATCGAAGCCTCGGCTAAGCTGTGGATTGCGATGATCCATAATACTTTTTACGAATACGATGACGCGCTCGAATATCTCAGGGGCGCACGTGATATTTACACATCGCTTGAAGATGAGCCGGCTGCAAGCCGCGTGCTGCGTGAGATCGTGCTGACATCGGTTCTGCTGATCGTGGATAAAGTGCTGCGCCTTGTGGGTGTGCACCGCAAGAGCGAATACGACAATTGAGCCTATTGTGCATCACCGTGCTTTGTGGCGTGGCACATGGGCGACCACACGCAGGCGCAGCCGTTCGAGTTCATCGGTGCGGCGCAATGTGGGGTCTAGATATTCGACCAGCAACGCCAGCCCAAGCCCCGCAAATAGTGCTAAGCCCAATTGCAGCAGTGGCCCGAAGCGGTTCGGCAACGAAACCGGTGCAGGTGTGACCGTCGGCGCGTCTATGATCGTCACATCGGCTGGTTCGCCGCCGAGATGCGGGAAGTACGCCTGATTGCGCGTCTGCAAGACCTCAACCGCGACGCTTGCAGCCTGTGCGAGCGTCGCGGCTTCAGGATAGGATAACTGCACAGTGCCAATGCTGCGGGCGTTATCCGTGATGATGCCGAGTTGCGCCGTGTCGAAATCCTGCGGCATCGAGGCGTTCAGTTCAGCACGAAACGTACTACTGCGCAGCCACTCCGTAAAGGCGTTCACCGTGAATTCAGACGCCAGCCACACATCCTGGTAATCACCATCACGTTGCGGCAGGTTGAATTCCTGCGCTGCTGTATAACGGAAGGTCGCTGTAAAGCCGCCGCTGTACGTGGGTTCACCCAGTAAGCGCGGCACCGTAAACACCGCCACAACCGCAACAGGCAAGACTATCAGCCACCAACGGCGCAGCAACACGCGCAAGATAAGCAGCAATTCCATTTTGGCCTCTCTGCGTTCTGGTTTACGTTCTCTGCGTAGTGTGCCCGAAACACGTTTAGGCGTGCTCAGCGGATTTATAGGTTTCAGCGTCAAAAAGCTGCATCACGTGCTGTACGTGTTCACCGACCTGACCATTGCCAATCTCGGTATCGTTGACTTGCACGACGGGCACGACGCGCTTATTGGACGCGGTAATCATCACCTCATCGGCCCTGAGCAATTCCTGTAGCGGCAAATTGCGGATTTCCACGTGATACACAGGCTGCGTCAATTCCAGGATTACGCCGCGTGTAATGCCCGGAAGCAGGTCAATGGCTGGCGTCACCATTGTATCCCCATAGAAGGCGAAGACGTTGGTGGTGCTGCCCTCGGTCACGTTGCCGTAACGGTCCATGTAAAGCGCTTCGATGGCGTTGCGCTCACGGGCGTATCTTTGCGCCATGATTGCTGGGATATAGTTGGTACTTTTCGCGCCGGGGATGTAGCGCTCCATCGCGTAGGTGACGACCTTGATGCCGTCTGTGTACCACGTTTGCGGCAGTGGCTTCACGGGTGTGACCATCACCATCAAGCGCGGTTCGCCCCCCGGTGTGATGTTATCCGGGCTGATGCCACCTGTGACCACAAGCCGGATGTTGCTGTCGTCATGGTCGTTGCGAGCGAGCGTCTCCAGCACGATGTCGTAAATTTCGTCGTCGCTCCACTCGTATTCCAGGCCGATGAGCGCCGATGAGCGCCGCAGGCGTTCGATATTGCTGCGCAAACGGAAAGGCTGGCCGTTGTAAGTGCGCAGATAGTCAAACGCACCAAAACCCCGCAGGACAGATAGATCGGTTGCAGGCAACACGGCCTCGTCCGCGCTAACGTACTCGCCGCTAATGTAGTAGATGTTCACGTCGGTTGCTCCGGGAAAAATTTGAATAGATTGGCTGCACAACTTGAACTCTATCATAACCTGTAGCGTGCTGAAATCAGTAATCAATGCGAAGGTGATTTAATTGTGCAGTGCGTACAGCGAACGCTGCGATTCGTGCTACAATCGGCATAGTACATGTGCGAAGCGTGCAAAAACAAGGCAAATCCGACGTGAATAATCAACAGCAAACGCAACAATTACCCCTCTGGCATCCAGTCCCACAATTTGACATTCGCGGCTTATTACGCGGCCTTAAGCACAACGACGCGCACATCCGGCGACGAGCCGCCGCGATGCTCGGTGTAATGGGCATGGCTGCCGCTGTGGGCGAATTGCAGGCCGCGCTGAGAAAAGAGGCCGATAAACAGGTGCAGGAGACCATCCAAACGGCATTGGCGACCCTGACAGGCGAACGTGCAGCACTTGCAGACAGTATGATTATCACAGAGGATGCCCACCTGGACCATGAAACCCGTGTCAAGCGCATGATTAAGCAACTCGAAAGCGATAACACCGAAGCGGTGGTCGAAGCGGCGACGGCGCTCGGTGAGCTAGGGGATAAGCTAGCCGTAGAGCCGCTGGTGTTTCTCTTCCGCAATGCGAAGGTCTCGATTCAGGTGCGGCTAGCAGTCGCGGAGGCCCTGCTAAAGCTGGAAAGCGCCCCGGTTGAGGTCACATTGTTGGCGACGTTGCGCCATAACGATTGGCATATTCGGCGCAATGGGGCCGCCATCCTGGGCCAACTCAAGGCGGAATGGGCGATTGAGCCGCTCGCACGCGCACTGCAAGACCCACATGGCACTGTGCAGCGCACCGCCCGCGCCGCTTTGCGGCATATTGGCACCCCGGAAGCGCGTCGCGCATTGGCCACCCGTAGCAGTAACGATAACGTCTCGCCCGTGCGCTCCGTGACCACACATCCCGACGATGCCGCACAGGATCAGGGCTTGCGGCCACCGAACGGCGGCATTCTGCGCCGTGTGCAGGGGCCGCAAGAGCAAGCGGCGGATTACGAAGAAAACAAGGCTACGGGTACCGCAGCCCCGCCCGACCCTGATGCGACGATTTACGCCCGCAAACAGGTCATTGATACCGCGCCACTCGATGAAGACAAGGTATCAGGTGACAAATCCCTGGTCGATACGGACAAATTGCCAGCCACGCGCCTCTTAGATGCTGAGGGCAGCGAACAGCATTCAGCGCCGACGCAACCATTGCGCGATCAGGCAAAAGCCACAGATGAATCGTCGCAGAGCAGCAACCCCGACGCGGATAAAAATCAGAATGACAGGTGACACACATTAGGCATTCTAGGCTGAAGCGGCTACAATAGGGCCATAAGATCAAAAAAAACACCGCCAGGGGAAGTTGTCATGCGAAAACGAGCCTTAATGTTTGGTTTGCTGTGGTTGGTGCTGGGCATCGTCGGTGCACAGGGCAATGTGCGCGTTGTCGTCGTCAACGAATTCCAGAATATCCGCACCATTCCGGCGATTGGTGCCCCTGTCATCGACACGGTTTCTGCTGGGTTTGAATTTACGCGGGTGACCGGGCGTAGCGCCGACAATGCCTGGCTACGAGTTGATTATCAGGGTAGCGAAGGCTGGGTAAGCACCGTGCCCCTGGTTGTGCTTGAAGGCCAGATCGAAGCGCTACCTGTGGCGGACCCACGCACGATCCCATATGGCGGTTTTGAAGCGCCGCGTGCTGGCCCATCAAGCGCCACCAGCAACGTCACCGGGCGCACCACCGCAGGCTTGCGCTTACGGGCTGGCCCCGGCACGGCTTACCCGACATTAGCCAGCATCCCGAATAACGAAGGCGTTGTCTTGACCGGGCGCACCTTCAGCGGCAACTGGTATCAGATCAACTACGAGGGCATTTTAGGCTGGTCAGCGGCGAATTTCGTGCAGATTATCGGCTTGCCGGGCATCGAAGCCTTACCGATAGATGGCGTTATCGCAGATGCCCCGCCTTCATCTGGCGATGTCGGGGATGATTTTGAGGCTGTCATCCGTGATATGCTGGAGCGCGTCATCATCGCACAGGATGCGCTGGCCCGCATCCGTGTAGAATGGACAGACGCCGCGCTTACAGGCCGTGCGCAATGCAGCGACCCGTACCCGCCGCGCCCAACCGAGATCACGATACCGTTGCCACTGCTGAGCGCCTTCAACAACCAATTACCAGATTTGCGCGACGATTTTAACGATGCGATGTTCAACGTGCGTCTGGCGATTGATCTCTTTATTCAGGTCTGTAACCAACCGGGCACGGGCAACCCCGTCGGCCAGGCGACCATCGAAGGCGCGTTGAACGCAGTGAATCTGGCTGAAGCACAATTTGCATCGTTACGGCCCCGGCTAGAGGCGCTGATCCCAGAGTTTAATCTGGGTGCCGATCAATGTTTGCTGACGTTCAACAATCAACGCGAAGTGCTGCCTGTGCTGCAAACAGGTGTGATCTACCTGGATGAATTCACGCCGCGCAAACGTGTGATCGGCTTCTGCCTCGATGTGGTGCAGGGCCAAAACTTGAGCTTCCAGGGTTTGCCGCTGCCAGGTAGCGATATTGAGTTCTTCTTCTCTATCAGCCCACTGGCGGACCCGACGAACTTCATCCTTTCGTCACGCGGCACGCTGAACGAGCGTGCAGTTATCGGTCCAGTGATCTTCGAGACCAGCACACGCATCGTCGTCATCATCTCGGATTTACGAGAGGGTGGCACACCGCCATCCGGTGAATTTGCCTTCTACGTCGCCAATGTGATCGCTGGCACGACGACGCAGGTGATTACCTTTGATGATGCCACCGCGTCGGTTATCCTGACGACACAAACAGGCGGGGCCGTGCCACCCCCGGAGGGCGGCGGTGGCATACCGACGGACACCATTTGCCCTGACCTGAGCTTCACCTGTAACCAGTTTTTCACGTGCGACGAAGCGCAGGCGTGCTTCAACGCAGGCAACTTCACGCTAGATGCAGATGACGATGGCGTGCCGTGTGAGGCTACAGTGTGTCCAGCCAACTAAACCGCATCCCATTGCTGTTGCTATGGGCCTGCCTGCTGGCGTTGCTGCCGGGGCAGGCCCAAACACAGGCCCCCCCGACGCTTGCGGATTACTGGGACGGGCGTGCCGAGTGGGTGGTTGATGTGTATGACGTTGGGTTGCCCATCGGGGAAAGCGATACGTTGCTGCTGCCAGATGGCGCGTATTGGTCCTACCTGCACGCCAGCCATCAATCCGCAGGCATCCTCGACCAATGCGGCCAACCCGTCGAGTTTCCGGGGTGCCTCACACGCTGGGAAAGCACAGACGGCGGCGCTACGTTCAGCTTGCCTGCGCCCGTCTGCCTGATGCCCTGCGAAAGCTGCCCCTGCGACGACCAGCGCGACCACATCACCGCGCAGCAATACCCACGTGTACTACGCACGCCAGAGCGCTATTACATGGCCTACGAATGGCACGCACAGACCATCCTGCGCACCTCTGAAGATGGCCTCAACTGGTCTGATTGGGTGTATCTGACGATACCGGGTGGCACGTGGCCAACGGAGCATCATCCATGTAGGCCAACGGAGGCTATCGGCCCACATCCACACATACGCGGCCAAGCCGACGCTTGTCTGATTGGTGGCCCACCAGGGCTATACGTTGAGGGCGATATGTTGTACGTCTTTGTGATGTCAGGGTCGGCACCGTCGCATATGCGCTGCTACAAGGGCAATCGGCATGGTCCGCTGAATGCGTTGCAGGTGTGCGATACAGACCCGTTATTTACCGGAGCACAGACCTACGGCCCGCTAGACCTGTTAGAAGCCGATGCAAACGCCTACTTTGATTTTCGCTACATCAGTTCAGCCGATGTGCTCAAGGTGGGCGAGCGCTACTACATGGCCTATGAGGGCATTCGCGGGCCGGATGTGCTGGAACGCGGCATGGATACGCAGTTTGGGCTAGGGTTTGCGCGTACTGTTGGCGATCAAATTGACGGCGAGTGGGAATTGCACCCCGGCAATCCGGCGATTATGGATATGGGCTTCAACTGGGGCATCGGCCACGCCGATTTACTGCTGGTAGATGGCGTGACCATGATGTATAGCGCGACATCGCAGGACACACGCGGGCGCTATCGTCTGCAATGGATAGACAATTAGCGGGTCAGCAGTAACTACTCAGGCAGGCATATTTTGCCCGCAAATTGGCCCTCACCCCCTCAATCCCCCTTTACAGGTGTAGGTATTTGGTTTTTCGTTGTTCCTGTGTGGCGGACGTGCCATTGCACGTCCCTACACAACCGCTGTGAGCCGTAGGGACACCCAATGGGGTGTCCGGGGCGGCGTCAGCCGCCATAAAATACGGTCAGTGTAACTACTCAAGCAGGCATATTTTGCCCACGAATTGGCCCTCACCCCCTCAATCCCCCTCTCCCGACCGCCGCTACGCAGCTAGGAGATGGGGAAGCAGGCTGCTAGAAGCCCCTCTCCATCTGTGTCTGGGAGAGTTTGGGAGAGGGGTTTGGGGTGAGGGCTGAGTAGTTACCGTTAACCCTGGAATTATGCTTCGTTTTGAAAGGTTTTTCAATGCGTCGGGTTAAATAAATGTAACCGTCCACCGCGTCCCGTTGTTATGGCGGCTGCCGCTACAGGTTAATGTTTTGTATGTGAATTAGGGACGCTGCGAGAAATCCACACATTACAAGGGTTTTGCCGGGCCGCTGCCTGCTGCATCCGCCGAGACTGTCGCCCACACCAGATAATCGCCCCACAACAGCCCTGCATCGCCCTCCAGCAGGGGCAAGCGCTGTACCGTCTCACGCGCATAGATGGCGACACGCAGATGATACTCACCCGCCTGTGCTGGCAGGTCGTCACGGATGCAGAGTTCGGGCGTAAACGTCGTACCGGCTGCCAGCGCTGGAATCGGTGTATCGGATTGGTGTAGCACATCGGCATAGCCTTGCGTCAGGTACAAGCCGACACTGTAGCCCGCAGGCACAGCCTGCGATGCCCGAAGCGGCACGCGCAGGCACGCCCCCGGCGCAACGCTGATGACAGGATTATCCGCAGGCGTGACCGTGAACAGGTCCGCAAAGCGCAGGCGCAAACCCTCATCTGCTGCGCGGTCAAACTGATAGAACAGCATCCCCCGCACACTATCACGGTAGCTTACCCCGCGCTCTTGCGTGCTAGATAGCGCCCGCAGCGCATCCCATGCCGCCGGGTCGCTGGCTGTAACGAAGGCCCACACTCGCGGCACATCAGCCAGATTATCAGCCACAGCGCGAACCTCAGCAGGTGTGAAGCGCCGCCAACCCACATCAATGCTGATACCATCCGTCAGCTTATATTGGCGGTCGTAATAGGCGACGGGGCTGTGCTCTGTGAAGATCGTGATGGCCGGGTCGATGGCGTCACGGGTTTGGGCGGCCTGCTGTACGGCGTCACCCCAACGCGGTTTGGCTGGCCAGTAGATCGTATATGTGCCGAACTGCGAGAGCACCAGCATAATCAGCCCGGTGGCCACGACGATGTTATAGGGCGTCAGCCAACGGATGTGGATGTCGATGTCATCCGGTAGCGCTAGGCGCAGCAATTCATCAGCACGAGCACCGAGCGAATGCAGCGCCCCGGCCAACAACAGCATCATCGCAGGCAGGACGATAAGCAGATAGCGCACCTGATAAATCGGCTGTACCACGTTGATAAGCAGCAAGATGCCAGGCGGCAGCAGCAACCACAGCAGCAGTAAGCTCGTCGGCATCGGGTGCGCCCACTCACGCCGTGCGATAATCAGGCCGCTCAGCAGCAGCAACGTCATAAACCAGGGAATGCCGGACGTGAGCACAAGCAGCAGCGAATATACGGTGTTCAGGTTGGTGGCGATGGCGTCGGCGTTATAGGGGTTGCTCTGAATTTGGCTGATGAGCGTGGGCACCCAGGGCAAAAACAGCCCGCTACTAATCAGCGAAGGCCACGCCAAGCGCCACACACGCCCCGGCAACGGCGGATCGTCAGTGGCGCGGATGGCCAGATTATGCAGCAGCAGCACGCCAATCAGCAACGCGCCGAGGTAATGCGTGTAGATCATCAGCGCCCACGAGACGCCAAGCAAAGCGCCACGCCAGACTGTCCTTCGTTGTCGCCAATGCAGGTAAGCCAAGACGCTGACTGTGCTCAAGGCCAACAGCAGGCTGTACATACGCGCTTCACGGGCGTAATACACGAAAAAGCCTGTGCTCAGCAGCAGCGACAGCCCCATCAGGCCCGCACGCGGCCAGAATAAGCGCCTGCCTATGGTAAAGGTCGCCGCAAGTGCCAGCATTCCGGCGAATAACGACGGCAAGCGCAAGGCCAAGACGCTTTCGCCAAACGCGAACGTCCAGCCATCCAGCAGTAGATAATACAGTGGTGGGTGCACGTCATCGTTGCGCACGCGCTGAAACACACGCAGCAGGCCATCACGCGCATGACGCAGGGCGTCACGCAGGCCATCCGGCGTAGGCGGGTCGTCATGTACCAGCCACGCTGACCAGGCTTCATCCAGCCACAGGCTTTCGCTTTGTAGGCCGCTTAGCGCAAAGGCGAAGCCAAACAGCAGTAACCCTGTAGCTATGAAAATCGTCAGAGAACGTACCGTCCGTAAGGGCTGCATTTAGGCTTTCTTGGCGTCATCCGGGCTAGGTGGCTTGTTGTACAACCACCAGAATTCGTCCTTCGGGTAAGCAGGCTGCAAGATGTCATCCCACAGGAACGGGTGCGGCTTCACCAAACCGCGCAGTTGCGCATCCGTGCCGCGCAATTTTTCAGCCAGGGTCGGGCCGTCTTGGTCGTCGTCAGCGCTATCGGCCTGTACGTTAAGTTCGTCCATCAGCCGCAGCACCTCCTGCACAACGGTACGGCGCAGTACCTCCGGTGCATATACACTGGCACACAGGCGCGTGCTTTCTGCACATTCACGGAAGAACGTCCGCATCGCATCCAGGCGCGAATGCACCTCATGCTTGAGCTTTTCCTCGTAGTGCACGCGCCATTCACGCTGCACGCTTTCATGCTTGCGCATGGCGTGGCTCAGCGTTTCGTGCTGTTTGGCGTTCAGGTGTGTGCGCAGCGTATCCAGGCGGCGCAGACGTGTGGCCAACGCGCCGATGGTCAGGCTAGGCATATTGGCGAAGATGCCGCCGCTGGCGTTGCCGTATAGCTGGCTGCCGCGCACGTATTCTTCCAGTGCATCAGCCATTGACTCGGCTTCTTTCAGGTCGCGTTCGATCTGATATTTTGCGGACATACAGATGATCCTCACATTTTAAAATCATCGCTTGCGTTCGTCCTGATTTTAGCACGCCGCGCTAGATACAAAAACGCCGCTACGGTGTCGTAGCGGCGTGTCGTTTAGCGACGGGGAGGACAGGAACTTAACCGAACACCCCATATCCCCGAAGTTGTTGATTGACATGATGGACAGCGGTGATGGCACACATCAACGCCGTTTGTCGGAATTACGCGGACTGGGAAAAGAAATCTGGCAAGGAATTGATGCTCAGGAATAT
>DAOTTW010000345.1:0-2835 GCA_034437615.1 Anaerolineae bacterium
CAGCCACCGCCATAAACAGGATGAGCAGCAACACGCTGCTGCTGAGCGTCACGCGCCAGTTCAGGCGGCGCAGCACGCGCCACCATTGCGGCGTCGTCTGCCCGCTGAGCGCTTCGTATACGGCTGATAGCGACGGCGTTGTCGACCTGGCGCAGACGCCAGCACAAGACCCGCCCACACAAGCACCCGACCCCATGTATCTGATCTGGGGTTTGCGACCCGAAAACGACACGGGCGGCGTGCGCTTCGTGCAAAATCAGGTCGCGCCGTTGCAATGGCATCTGAGCGCCACACAGGGCGACCAGCAGCACAGTATCACGGTTCAGCGCACCCGCTTGGTGGATGGCGTGCGGCGTGAGGTGCTGCATCAGGATGATCTGCGCGGCGTGCTGTTTCATCCACAAGCAGCGCCGAAAGCGCTTGTGCTGGTGCTGACGGGTTCCGGTGGCGGCGTGGACGAGACGACAGCGGCATTGCTGGCGCGACACGGCTATCTGGCGCTGGCGTTGGGCTATTTCGCTTATGCGGATTTGCCGACGACGTTGACGCGCATCCCGTTGGAGTATTTCGAGCGTGCCGTTGCATATCTGCGGGGTCTGCCCGACTCAGCCGACTTGCCGCTGCTGACGTGGGGCAAATCTCGTGGCGGTGAATTAGCGTTGTTGCTGGGCGCGTATTTGAATCAGGCGCGGCAGGTCAATGGTGTAATCGCTTACGTGCCGAGTAGCCATATATGGAGCGGTTTTGGTACGGATGCGATTGTGCCCGCCTGGACGTATCGCGGGCAGCCGTTGCCCTACGTGCCGCCACAACCCAATCCGCAATTTGAACACTACGCCGCGCAGCAGCAAGCATCCGGTCAGCCGATTGCATTGCGTGAGCGCTTCCTGGGCAATATCGCAGATGAGGCGGCCAGTGTGGCAGAAATCCCGGTGGAGCGCGTGAACGGGCCGATTCTGCTGATAGCGGGTGGTGATGATGCCATGTGGCCGGGTCTGGATTTTTCACAGCGCATGGTGGCACGCTTGCAGGCGGTGAATTTCACGCACGCCTATGAATTGGCCGCGTTCCCCGGCGCAGGCCACCAGATCAACGCGCCCTATCATCCGGCGACGATTACGGCTGTGCGTCATCCGGTCAACGGGGCATACTATGCGTATGGTGGTCACGCTGCCGCCTATGCCGAGGCGAATCAGGTCGGCTGGCAGCGTGCATTGGATTTTCTAGCGGGTATTGCCAAAACATAAAGACAGATCGAGGACATCATGACCGAAACGACGACCAAACCCATGCAGGCCGATTTGCAAGCATCCCTGAAGCTGATTGAAAACGCGCTACGTTACGCCCGTGAGCGCCACAACCTGCCGAGCATCGCCGCTGGTGCAGTGCTGCCGGATGGCAATACCTGGGCCTTCGCGGATGGCCTCGCGGATATTGAGCAGGCAACGCCAATCAGCAGCGGCACGCGCTATCGCGTGGCGTCCATCACCAAGACGTTTACGGGCACGGTTTTGCTGCAATTGGTCGCTGAGGGCAAATTGACGCTAGATGACACGGTGCAGCAGCATCTGCCCTGGTTCACGCTGACCTACCCCGATGCACCACCGCCGACGCTGCGCCACCTGCTGACGCACACAGGCGGCCTGCCGCGTGACGCGACGGTGCCACACTGGACCGAGGACGAATTTCAGACCTGGGAGCAGGTCGTCGCGACGACGCCGGAGCGCAAGCTGCTAGCGCCCCCCTTAGCCAACTTCGCCTACTCGAACCTGGGTTATGCGCTGCTAGGTGGTGTGATCGAAAGCGTCACGGGTCAATCGTGGGCGGATAACGTCGAAACGCGCATCGTGCAGCGGCTTGGCATGTCCGACACCCGCGTATTACCCACAGCGGATGACGACGCGCTGGCGACGGGTTACTTTGCTGCGATAGACGGCAAGCGTGATGCGTTCGGCTTCATTGACGCCAAAGGCTTTGCTGCTGCGGCAAACATCGCGTCCACGATTGACGACCTGCTGACCTACATGCGCTTTCATCTCGGTAAATCCGATGTCGCGTTGCTCAGCCCGCATGACCTGCGCGATATGCACCGTCCGCACTGGACGCAAGCGGATTGGTCGTTTGGCTATGGGCTGGGCGTACAAGTCTTTCGCGAGGGTGAACGCATGTATACGGGGCATGGCGGCGGCTATAAGGGCTTTCTGTCGTCGTTGCTGCTGCATCGTGAATCTGGCATTGGCGTTATCGTGCTGACGAACAGCCTCGACAGCGAGCCGTACACACTGGCGAAGCAGATCATGCAGGTGTTATCCGAGGTGACGACGAGCAGCAGCGAAACACAGGCCGCTGATGCGCTGTTGCAAGCCTATGTCGGCGTCTATGAGAACGACTGGTGGTCGTATCAGATATTAGAGCGGGCTGGCAAACTCGAAATCGTGCCACTGAGCGACATGACCGCAAAATCCCAGCTTGTGCCCGTGCCGGATGAGCCGCACGCCTTCAGAAACAAGCGCGACGGCAAATACGGCGAGATCAGCCGCTTTGAACTCGGTGATGATGGGCTGGCGGTGCGCATCTGGACAGGCCACGATTATTCGACGCGCAGGATAGATTAATGTTTTATCACAGTGGTATTTCGGTTGTAGGGACGCGCTTCTGCGCGTCCGGCGGACACCCAGAAGGGTGTCCCTACAGTATGATTACGTTTGGCGGTAACTACTCAGCCCTCACCCCAAACCCCTCTCCCGAACGTGCCTTTGGCACTGGGAGAGGGGCTTCTAGCAGCCTACTTCCCCCTCTCCTAGCTGCGTAGCGGCGGTCGGGAGAGGGGGATTG
>DAOTTW010000346.1:0-13270 GCA_034437615.1 Anaerolineae bacterium
CGATGCCCTGTAGGGACACCCTTCTGGGTGTCCGAGCGGCGTCAGCCGCATTGCCGATGTTGCAAGAATTTGACTTGTTTTTTAGCTGGAAAAGCCTAAGCTAACGCTCTATCTGCGCTTCACAGATTGTTAGACAGCGCTTGTTCTGGCATTTAATCTGCTAGCACCAGCCGAAAACGCCGCTGGCCGATACCGATGATGTCGCCATTTGTGATAATCACAGGCGATGGTATCAGGTCTTCGTTCAGGCGCGTTCCGTTGCGGCTATTGCGATCTTCCAGCCACCACTGGCCAGCCCGCAGGCTAATCAGGGCGTGCTCGCTGCTGGCAAACGCTTCTTCGATCACAATGCTGTTCGTCGGTGCACGCCCGATGCTGGTAATCGCCCGCAGTGGATACACTGCGCCTGTCTCTAGCAAGCCGCCATCCACATCGGCCAATGCGACAAGCTGACCGTAACTGCGGCGCTGCGATAACGTCTGGTCGGCTGCATGGCGCAGATCACGCCAGACGAAAAACAGCAACAGGGCAAAAATCAACAGCAAGACGCCACCCGACAGCACACGCAGCGCAAATAGCAGCAGATCAAGGTCCATGCGGCGTCTATCCCTGGCCCTGTGGGTCTACCGGGTGCAGGGTGCTGGTCGTGCTGGGGGCATTGGGGCGCAGGTTGTCATCTGCAATATAGATCAGGCGCGTGTTGCCCACCTGAACCACATCACCCGATGCCAGACGATGCTCACGCACAGACACGCCATTCACACGTGTTCCACCCCGGCTCTGCACATCAAACAGCGTATGCACGCCGAGGCGCAGTCGTAACTGCGCATGATGCCGCGAAACGGTCAGGTCATCCAGCACAATGTCGTTATCACCGCCACGCCCGATGTTGATAAGCGCTTTTTCTAGCTTCACCGTGCGTTCGCCGTTGATGACCAACTGTGGGTTTTGTGGGTTTTGCTGCGCTGCGGTCGTGGCGATGGGCTGCATGGCGGCGGTGGTGTTCTGGCGCGTCCCTGAATGCCCTGCCTGTACCTTGCATTGGCTGGCCTTCAGCATGTCATGGGCGACGAGCTTCACAAGCGGCTTACCGGGCATCCGATAGCCCAATTGCGCGGCCAGATCAAGCAGGTGTTGGCTGAGTTTTTGCGTCAGGTGGGGTTGGGCGCTGTGCCAGTGCTGTTGCACACGCGGATGCAGGTGAATCGTATACTGGTCGGGCGCTATAGGGCGCGGGTCATCACCCTGCGGGCCTTGCAGGTTGTCGTCCATGCTACGCGCCAACTGCAAAGCAACGTCGTGCGCCTGTAGCTGCCGCCGGAAAACGCCCGTGAATGCACCTTCTATCAGGCGTTCGATTTGCGCTTCGAGGGTGACGATCGGTGGCTTTTTCATAGCGCCGCATTATAAGGCAGCGCAATGCACAGGCAAAGTGCCTGCTACACGCCAGGGTTTGAGCGTCAGCAAAGCGTAGGGGCACGGCCAAAACCGTACCCCCAAAAATCATGCTTATGTCTGTGGCACGTAATCCGGCCAGTTATCCGCAATATTGATCTGATCGTCCAGCGTTTCGCGCTGCTCCTCAAGCCATTCGCGGAAGGCCGCTTCGCGCACTTGCTCTAGCTGGTCGCCTTCAACGGGTTCTTCGGAGCGCGAACGCACCTGAATGATGTGGAAACCAAACTCAGACTGCACCGGGCCGACGATCTCGCCGATTTCGGCGCTTTCGACGGCTTCTGCGAACGGCGGCACATAGTTGCTGCTGGGTGCTTCGCCCAGTTCACCGCCGCGTGAGCCGGAACCCGTATCGGTAGACAGCGCACGCGCCAAATCCGCAAAGGCTTCGCCGTTTTCCAGCGCATCAAGGATTTCCTGCGCTTCTTCTTCGGTCTCGACCAGGATATGACGCGCATCCACCACCGTCTGCGTCTCGACATCCCCGGCAACGGCATCGCGCACAGCACGGCGCAGCGCTTCACGCTCGAAGAAGCTGTCGATGGCGGTATTGCCGATCTGAGCGTTATCGCGCACGAATCCGTAGAAATTTTCGCGCTGATCCTCAAAATCCTCAAACACATCGGTTGCGTCCGGCGTCGGTGAGGGCGGCAGCGTGGATGTGGCTATCGGCTCCGCTTCCGGCGTCACCTCTGCGGTTGCTTCGGCCTCTGGCAGCGGCGTGGGTGTATTGGTCGGTGGCGGCGTCACAGTCGGCGTGGGGCTGACGAAGGGCGTCGGCGTGATCGTCGGCGTGGGGGTTTCGGTGGGGTCCACACCGATTAACGCGGCCTCGGTCGGGTCATAATCGAAGTATTCATAGACCTGGTTTTGCACCGTGTTGTCGGCAACTTCGATATCGCGTTCGCGTGCTTCCAGGCGCACAATTGCATCATCAATCATATCGTCAATCACGCGGCGGCCTAGCTGGTCCGGGAAGTTCAGCTCGTTCAGCAGGGCGCTATATTGCTGCTGCTGAAAAAGCTGGTTGGGGTCGATGCCGGCCTGATTCGCCAGATTAACGACCTGCTGCACCTGATTGTTCAGCAGGACGCGCTCAAAGCGCACGCGATCACGAAATTCGGCAACGCTCACGTTTTCGTCTTCTACGCTGGCAACCGTCTGTGACGGCACGATGAATTCATTGAAAAGCACCGCAACTACGATAACCACAGCAAAGATGCCAATGACGCCGCCAATACTGCGCGTAATCAGCTTGCTGAGCGCCTCTTCGCGCTCCTCGCGGGTTTGTGGGTTACCGATGAGGCTCTCGAAGGCGCGTTGCAGCGGCGTTTGCTGGAGTTGCTCCTGCTGCCGTTGCTGATTAACCTGTGCTGATTGCTGGCGTTCGCGGCTGGGCGTGCCTGTCGTCTGTCGTCTCTTTGCCATAGATGGCTTTACTCCGTCCGTTAGTCAGTCTGTGCGACGTAGGGCAGCAACGCCATGTGACGTGCCCGCTTGATCTCGCGTGCCAGTTCACGCTGACAGCGTGCGCAGTTGCCAGTCTGACGACGCGGCTTGATCTTGCCCGTTTCGCCCATGTAGCGCATCAGCGAATCCATGTCCTTATAATCAAAGCACTGCCCATCTGGGCAGTATGTAGACCGTCCACGACGGCGGCCACCAGGCCCACGACGCGGGCGGCGCGGGCCGCTGAAACGGTCTTCACGGTCACCGCGATTATCGCGGTCGCCTCGGTTGTCGCGGTCACCTCGGTTGTCGCGGTCACGTGGGCCACGCCCACCCCGGCGTTGATCGTTATCGCTCATGTTTCGTCACTCCATTCATGTCGTGCTGGTTGTTGTCGTTGAAGTTCGTTTGTGCTGCGATGGCTTAGTAGTCATAGTCGCCGTCATAATCTTCGGCGTCGGCCTGTGCTTGATCCTGTGCCTGATGGTGAGATGCCGCCGCATCGTGGTTGCGATCCCCTAACACAATCATCTCATTGGCGACGACCTCCGTGCGGAAGTGCTTCTTACCGTTGGCGTCTTCCCAGCCGCGTGTTTGCAAGCGCCCCTCAATGTAGACCTGCTGGCTTTTGCTCAGGTGCGACTTGCAGATTTCGGCCAGGTTGCCCCAGGCCACCACGTTGAACCATTCGGTTTCTTCATGGCGTTCGCCTTCGCCTGATGTCCATGTGCGGCTGACCGCAACGCTAAAGCTGGTTACAGGGCGTCCGCTAGGTGTATAGCGCATCTCCGGGTCACGCCCCAGGTTGCCGATAATCATGACTTTGTTTAGTCCACGTCCCATAATTGCTGTTGCCTTCCCTCATTTATTACGAAATTACATTACAGCGCAACGCATAGCTTACGTTAGCAGTATCGGCAACCATTATAGTACGCGTTTGCTATTTGTACGCTTGCTTATTCGTCGCTGCCTGTGCCCTTGCTTTGCTCACGCGGGTCTTGCGCCACAACGCGCTCTTGACTGGCTTCGGCCTCGGCCATTGCCTCGGCTTGCTTCTTGCGGCGCAACGAAGCCGACATACGCGGCGGTTCATCACGCAAGATCAAGAAGCGCAGCAACGGGTTGAACAGCTTCAGGTTCAGCTCAAGCTCTGGCAGGTGCTGTGGGTCAACCTGGGCCTTGACCAACACATACAAGCCGTCGCGTTGGCCGTCAATCTCATACGCCAGCTTCCGACGGCCTAGCGTATTGCGGTCAATCTTGGTGACCTTGCCGCTGTCCTCTTCGGGGTTTTCAATCCAGTTCACAACCTGGTCGAGCGCTGCCTGCATTTCGTCGTCTGCTAATATACGAAATAGCAACGGGATTTCATAATCACGTTTCATCAGGGTCGTTATCTCCTTCCCCTGGATAGTGCCCTGCTGTGGTGCGGGCGCACCGTGCAGAGCGGAAAGTTATTGTTACAAGCGTTATAGTTTAACGCTTCGGTTTATCTGGTGCAACGGTTGATTGCGTGGCCTGCTGCAATACGAGGCGTGAACTGGCCAGCGCTAGCCCGACAGTCAGCCAAAACCATGTAATAGATGACTGAAAATCCAGCCGGAAGAAATACAAATCCGCCGCCGCATTCACCAACGCCGTCACCAGCGCCACCTGATAGCCCAGATGGATCGAGGCGAGCTGGGCGTTGTGTTTGGCGTATTGCCACGCCTGATAGCCGTACCATAGCACACCCAGCATCGACAGCACGAACAAGCAAACGCCTACCAGCCCGATCTGGTTGGCCATGATGAGATACAGGCTGGCCACGTCCGTATATAAGTCATTGGTGGGCGTGCCAGTGAAGCCGATGCCAAACAGCGGGTATGCGCTGATGAGCGCCAGCGAATCTGTATATTCACCGATGCGCATCTGTGTGGCCAGGTCTTCCCCCTGGAATGCCTGAAAAATGCGGTTAACGTTTTCCTGCACTTCCGGCACGAACAACAGCAACGACGCAACCAGCAACAAAATCGGAATGTAGCGCCGATAATGCGCCAACACGATAATGCCGAGGCCACCCACAAAGGCCAACTGTGAAGCGCGGGAATCCGTGAGGATAAGCGCCATGACCAACAGCGCCAACACCAGCAGCGTCAGCCAGCGATAGCGCAGCACAGGCCGCTTTGCGAAAAGCTGCGGCGCGATGAGCGCTGCCCCTACCGATAGCAAGCCGCCCAAAGCATTTGGGTCAACCCAGGTGCCGATGGCGCGTTCTGGCAGGGCTGGGTTTGCTTCGATGTAGCGGATTACGTCGCCTGTCGGGTATTCGATGCGTCCCAGAAAATTCAGCAGCGTGTTCGCCGTGAAATCCGGCAAGAGCCAGAGAAAAATCGCGCCTGCGGCCTGTGTACCCAACAGCACGAAAATCAACAGCACTAAACGCCGCAACGCCTGCGGATCACGCAGCATATCCACCACGATGTAGGCCATGCCCACGCTCAGCAGCGACGAGACAAAATCACGCAGGATCGTGCCCGTTGGTGGCCCATAGCGCAAGCCCATCATGAAGGCAAAGACCAGCCACATCAGATACAGCGTGATTAGAATATGCGGCGGCGTCAGTTGGATGTTAAAGCGGCGTCCGGTCATCCATTGCACCAGATACACCAGCAAGAATGCCACAAGCGCTAAATCCAGCAGCGTCGGCGTGATGCCTAGATCAACCGGAAAGGTGCCAAACGGCAAGAGAATCATCAGCGCGAAAACGCCGTATAAGGCCGCTGTGAGGTCCGTCAGTATGTACAGACCCGCCAGCAAGCCCACCAGCGCCACCAACGTCAGCAACGGCCCCAGTACCGCCAGCATCAGCCCGACCAAGCCCCCAATCACGCCAATGCTCAGGCCGATCAGGGCCGCATACAGGCGGCGGTCCAGGTTCATCACCCAATTTTGCAAGCTCTTGGCGGATTGGTTCATGCCAATTGCTCGATGATTTTTGCTGCGGTCTCGTTCAAGGCGTCCTGCCAGTTGAATTGATGCTGCACGAAGGTCATATCTTTATAGCGCTCGTCGCGTTCTAGCAGCATGGACCAGTGGCGCTGTGCATCCTCTGGTTTATCGCTTTGATAGCTGGCCAGCGCTATGCCGCCTAAAATCAGTGCGCCCATATGATTGTAAGAATCCACCTGAAGCAGCAACGCCTGCTGATAATCCTGCATGGCGCTGTGTGGGTCGTCCATCTGTAGCGCTAGCTCTGCGCGGCTGACGCGAAACAGCGCCCGGTTCGGCGCAAGCTGCACAGCCTGTTCAAAATCAGCCTGCGCTTTATCGAGTTGACCGAGTTCACGATAGGCAAAGCCGCGCCGATGATAGGCAGGTGCATAGTTCGGGTTGCGCTCGATGGCTTCGCGCATATCATTACGCATCGCCTTGTAATCCTGCTGATCGCCATAGGCCACGCCACGCGCATAATACAGAGATGCATCGTCCTGCTTAAAGCGCAATGCCTGCGTAAAATCCGCGATGGCGGCGGCTTTATCGCCGGATTGATACTGCACAGCGCCCCGATTGTAATAGGCATCCCAATCCAGCTTGTCAATGCCGATGGCCTGCGTGTAATCGGCTATCGCGGCCTCATAATTCCCCTGACGCGCCTGCGCGCTGCCGCGTGCTTTGTAGACCTCAGCGTGATGCATATCCCGCTCAATCGCTGCCGTGCAATCCGCGATGCAGCCATCCCAATCGCCGCTATGAAACTTCAGGGTCGCACGGCTGAAGTAGAGTCCGGCATGATTCGGCGCGTTGCTGATGGCGGTGTTGTAATCCTCAATGGCTGCGGATAGCTCACCTAATGCGGCCTTTGCTGCTGCACGTGTGTAAAATGGCGTCGCATCGTTGGGCGTTAAGCGTGCGGCCTCGTTAAAATCCTGAAGCGCGGCCTCAACCTGACCTGTGCGCAAGCGTGCATTGCCTCGGTTGAGATGCGCGTCGGCGTTTTCGGCATCTAATTCCAGCGCGCGGTCAAAATCAGCGATGGCCTGCGGATATTCCTTACGCATGTAATACAACAAGCCCCGGCTCACGCGGATGTCCGCACGGTCTTCGATGTCGAGCACGATGCTAAAGGTGCCAATAGCGCCGTTGTAGTTGCGGCTGGCCATTTGCTGCTGTGCTTGTGTCACCAGATTTGTAATGTGTTCGGATGCCATCAGTCCTCGCCTTTATCCCATCTGCATGTCTATTATGCGGGTCGCGTGCGCTGGCGTCAACGTATGGGGCCATGCCAACCCTCGTTTGTCGTGGTCATGCATGTACAATGACACAATGACATACGATGGATGCGCTTCTGTGCGTCCGCTACGAAAAACGCAAGACGACGCTATTGTGTTGTTCTATCGGCTGATGGGGAAATCAAAACAGATTCGGATGATTTTTGTAGGGACGCCATTCTTGGCGTCCGCAGGGGCAGACACGGCAAGCCATATCGGTTTGCTTTCATTCATCTATTATCTGGGTTTGTTTTCATTGATCCATGAGTCGTGACTTTAAACATTCCGAATAGCAAGCAAAAGAGCGGTT
This sequence comes from Anaerolineae bacterium, assembly GCA_034437615.1. Taxonomy (GTDB): domain Bacteria; phylum Chloroflexota; class Anaerolineae; order Aggregatilineales; family Phototrophicaceae; genus DAOTTW01. The sequence goes on from DAOTTW010000346.1 coordinate 7,465, forward strand.
TTTCCATGCGTTACTTACATCATGTCGCCGCACACGAGCAGTTCGTCGCCAGCGGCAAATACATCCAAGCAGCCAGCGGCCAGCACACGCGCTATGAAGAAAGCTGGACCATGCATGAACTCGAAGGCGGCGCAAAGCTGATCCGCATCGACCAGGACGCCCGTTTTGTGGATCAAGCAGACAATGGCCAATGGAGCCGACTGGCTGAAATCCTGCGCAACCCCGAAGGCCGCATTGAACGCATCAACGTGCGATACACAGCACAAAAGGCCCGCGCAGGTTTCGGCGTGATGAAAACGGACTACACGTTTTTAGACACTTACGCACAGATCAGCCGCCGCGTTGATGACGCCCAAGCGCAATACACCGAATTAGCGCTGCCAGAGGGCACCTATGTCCGTCTGCTGGATTTCACGCTGTATTGGGGTGAGGCGCTGACGCTGGCCCATCAGCAGGATTGCAGCCAGATGCCGATTTTTGTGATGCTGTTCAAGCCCAAGCTAGAGCCTGCCCGCGTCGTGACGGGTGCCCTGCCGGACATCGAAGAGGCCGCAGAGGACAGCATCCAGCGCGGCGACGAAACCATCAACGTGATGCGCTATCGTACAGGTGGTGACCGCATGGTGTGGGTGGATGAACGACGCATCCCGCTGAAGATGACGATGGGACGCACGCAAATCACCGAGACGTTGACGAATTACGCGCATCGCTAACCCCTGCTGATGCGCTGAAAGGCGAACCCTCTATGCTCAAACGCTTTCGTATTTTCCTGGGGCCAGAGCGCTTTAACCTGTTGCTCGGCTTACTGATCGGCACAGGCATCTTCAGCATTGTGCTACTGGCCATCCAAGAAGCCTGGTCGCAGACGCTGCAAACGCTGTCGCTGGCGGTGTTCATCACAGGGGCCGCGCTGATTATCGGCGGGCGCATGGAGCGCGACCAGCGGCGCACGTGGCTGGCGGTGCTGGCACCGGGCTTCGGGCTGGTGCTGCTGGGTAACCTATTTCCGTCGCTGCGGGCGCTATTCTGGGGTGGTGCCTTCGGTTGGGTGCTGGTCGGTTTGCTGATTTTCGGGCGCACCCGTGCCCCACAGCAATACCGCAACGCAATCAAGGCCATGCGCAAGCACGATTACAAAGGCGCGGTTGATGAGATGAGTGAACTCATCAAGGACGAGCCAAACATGGCTAACCATTACCGCTTTCGTGCCACGCTGTTTCGGCTGTGGGGCAAACCAGACCGTGCGCGGCGCGATTATCAGAGGATGCTGGAGATCAGCGACGAACTGGCCGTACAGGTCGAAGCCTATAACGGCTTATCCGAACTGGAAACGCAGCAGGGGCGCTATCAGGACGCGCTAGCGGCAGCCCGCAAAGCACATGACCTGGTGCCGGAGCAGTGGGTGGCAGCCTATAACGTCGGCATGATCCATGATCGGCTGGCGCAACCACAAGAAGCGCTCGCTAGTCTGGATCAAGCACTGGCGCTGAAAATCCCCGATGCGCGGCATCGCTTGCTGGTGCATCTGTGGCGGGCACGCGCTTATGCACGCCTGGGTGCTGCCGATAGTGCGCAGCAAGCCGCCGACAAAATGCGCCGTGAGCAGGCCGGACTCAAGGAATGGCAGACGATCATGCAGAGCAACGAAGCCGAGACACTGCGCACGGTATTGGCTGCGGATATTGAGACCGCCGCCAACATCGTGAACGGCGAGATGCAGCCTGCGCAGCTTGCCACCGATACCAAAACCGCAAAGGCAGCACAATGAGCACGCGCCGTTTGCTAGGCTGGATCGGGGTCTTTGTATCCGCTGGGCTGGCTCTGCTGGGGTTGCTGCTGTTCGTGATTGGCCTGGGGGCAGAATTCTTTGCGACGCGCTCCGGTCCGCTGCCGGAAAATTTATCACCCGTGATGCAAACCGCGCTGGCGGGCCTATGCCTGTCGGCGCTGATGATAATACTCGGCTTCGGTTTGGTCGGGGTGCTGCTGGCCCGCCAGACGCGCAGACAGGCCCCCGGCTATGGCGATGCCTATCGTTTAATTGAGCGCTTTCAATTTAATCAGGCGATACCCGTGCTGGAACGTGCTGTACGTGACGGCCACGAAACGCCGGATGTGCTGATGCTGCTGACGAGTGCTTACGCGCACACCGGGCAAATCGGCAAGGCACAACGCACCGCAGACCGTGCCGTGCAACTGTATCCGAGTGAGGCCAGCGCCTATATCACACTGGCTAATGGCTATCGGTTGCAGGCCAGCTACGATGAGGCGGCGCGTGCCCTGCAAACCGCCACCGAACTCGCCCCAGAGCAGCCGATTGTGTGGGCTGAATTGGGCTTTGTGTTGCGCATGGCGGGCAACGACGAAGCCGCCGTAGCAGCCTTTGAGCGTGCCGCACAGCGCCCCTTGCCTGCGATGTATGGTGTGCGCGTCTATTATCATCTGGCGCAAGCGCACCGTGAAAGCCAGGACACCGATGCAGCCATGCGTGCGACGGCCCGTATGATGAGCGCCCGTAATGGCCTGACGGCCTGGGAACCCGTACAAGATGCGATGGCGGGCACACTGTATGGGCAGGCATTACACTATGAACTCGCCAGCATCGCGCAAGCCATCCAGGAAGCCGACGCCGCCACGAAGAATAAACGCGATTAACTGCTGCGCGTTTTATCCCAGGGGTTTTGCAAGAAGCGCTGCACTTCGATCAAATAGCCGTTCGGGTCACGCACGAAGAAATGGTAGATGCCATACTCGCCTGTGGTCTTGGGCGCACTCTCGCATTCGACGCCCTTCGACGTGATGCGCTCATACCAGGCGTCTACGTCCTGCGTCACGATGGTGAAGATCACGCCATCCGCTGTGCGTGGCGTAGCACGCTCACACAATCCCACATAGCCCGTCTGCCCCACCACGCGATAAATGCGACATCCGCCCTGGTCAAGCGCCAATTCTAAGCCGAGCACATCCTCGTAAAATGGCGCGGCTTTCTGGATGTCCTGCGTATACAAGAACGTGATTTGCTCATCAACGGGTAGTTGGCTCATGCGCTGGCCTCCTGATTGCTCTGCTTATCCTGGCTTTCTGCTGCTGAACTCATGCGTTGGGCGTTCAGCAGTGCGATGTTTTCCGGCAGGCGATATAACAACAGCCCAAGCAGCAGCATCCACAACGGCGATAGGCTAATCATGGCAGCATCGCCACCCCATAACGCGCTGACAATCGCAGCCAGCAACGCCAGACCCATCGTCGCCCGCACACGCGGCACCGTCAGCGGCTCGTCGGTTTGGTCTGCCAGTGTATCGACGCGGCGCAAGCAGAACAGCGTGAAGAAATAGCCTGTTGCAATCAACGCCGCCAGAATAGCCGCCAACGCCGAGAGCGTCCCGGCTTCACCGACGCCAAGCGCGAAGACTTCTATGCCTGTTGCGCCCTCGTCGCCGCCCAAAAGCGTCAGTCCACGCGCATACAGCGCAACTGCCGTGATAGGCACCACCAGCACCGCAAACAAGAAGCCTTTGCGATTCGCTGGCTTGAACCAGGCATCCAACATGAAGGCGTTCATCGTCACCAGCGCGAGTATCCAATGCTGCGATGCGAAGGCGACGATGCCTGTGACGACCAGAATCACGACGTAATCACCGAGCTTAGCTGCATAGCCCACGCTACGGTTCACGATGCGCGTCAGGAACAGCAGCAACGCCATTCCCAGCAAGGCCATTGGCGGCACGTCGGCCCCGAACCCCAAACCTGCGTTAAGCGGCGTCCAGATGGCCAACGCCGCCAGTGTCGCCAGCAATGCAGCGACGTGCGAACCATACTCTTTATCGGGGTCTACTTCGCGTGCCAACACCCACGTCACGAAGGCCACAGCGCCAATCGTTAAGCCAGCGACTACCGCTGCACCGAAATCATCGGGCGTTGCGGCAAGCTGTAGCGCACCTGCCAGCACGCCACTGAGCACGGTCAGCAGGATGATAAGCTGATGGGGGCGATAAGTCGGGTCTACGTTGCGCGGCATTGATGTCTGCTTGAAAAGTTCTGCTGGTGGACTGAATTTCATACCAGGTTTGTCTTGTGCCATAATGTGCTTGTGCATCTCCTATCGTATTAGCGGTCAAACAATTGGTCCATAGCATAGGATAGTGCGTTAAAGCGAAGCTAAGCCAGCGGTGAACATTCACAAGGCATGATAGGCCGTTCGTCATTCGTGATTGCCCGGTTTTGCAGTACCATAGACCCATCATACAGAGGATGAGGATAACGAGGCGCGTTATGCTGGCAATTGCTCATGCCTGTGCGCTGGTCGGCCTGGATGGTCGGTTGGTAGAAGTGCAGGTCGATTTTAACCCGCGTGCGGGCATCCCATCGTTTAATATCGTCGGCCTGCCGGATTCTGCCGTGCGCGAGAGCCGCGAGCGCGTGCGGGCGGCTGTGAAAAATTCGCGGCTACAATTTCCCAACAAAGGCTATGTCGTCAACCTGATGCCTGCGGATTTACCCAAGCATGGCCCAGCTTATGATCTGGCGATTGCAATTGGCGTGCTGGCAGCAACCGATCAGGTAGACCTCAATCGGCTGACGGATGCGCTATTCGTGGGTGAATTGTCGCTAGATGGGCGCGTACAGCACATCAACGGCGCGATGTCGATGGCCTACGCCGCGCAACAGGCCGGGTATCACACGGTTTACGTGCCGACACAGGACGCACCACAGGCAGCGCTCGTCAGGGGCATCACGGTGATCCCAGTTAATACCTTGGGCGAACTCGTGGAGCACCTTTACGACCTGCGCACAATTGACCCCTGCACAGTGGATGCAAGCGACCTCGATACGACGCCCGACGACAGCGGTCTGACGGATTTCGCGGACATCAAAGGGCAGGAGCACGTCAAACGGGCGCTGGAAATCGCCGCAGCAGGCGGGCACAACGTGCGCATGACAGGGCCACCCGGCGCAGGTAAAAGCCTGCTTGCACGCGCCATGCCGGGTATTTTGCCGCCACTGACGATGGATGAGGCGCTCGAAGTCACGCGGATTTATTCTGTCGCGGATATGCTGACTGGCGATAAGCCGCTGGTGCGCCAGCGACCGTTTCAATCACCGCACCACACGATCAGCCAGGCTGGGTTAATCGGCGGCGGTTCCATCCCCAAACCCGGCAGTGCCAGTTTAAGCCATAGGGGAATCCTCTTTCTCGATGAGATCAACGAATTCGCTACGAAGACGTTGGAGGTGTTGCGGCAACCGATGGAAGATAAAACGGTCACGATTAGCCGCGCAAAGGGCACCCTCACGTTCCCAGCGAATTTCATGCTGGTGGCGGCGCATAACCCCTGCCCGTGCGGGCATTACGGCGACCCCACGCACGAATGCACCTGCACCCCAGCGATGATTACGCGCTATCAGGCCAAGCTCAGCGGCCCGCTGCTGGACCGTATTGATTTGCATGTGGATGTGCCGCGTGTGGATTACGACAGGCTGCTCAGCATGGACCGCGCCGAACCCTCTGGCGCAATTCGGCAGCGTGTCATCGCCGCCCGCGAACGTCAGACGCAGCGCTTTGCCGACTATCCGCACATCTTCGCCAACTCGGATATGGGCACAGGCGAAGTGCAGACGTTTTGCCAACTCACGGACGACGCGCAGCCATTGCTAGAACTCACCGTGCGCAAGATGAAGCTCAGCGCCCGCTCATATCATCGCATCCTGAAGCTGAGCCGCACCATTGCGGACCTCGCAGGCACAGAATTGATCGAACTGCCCCACGTCGCGGAAGCCGTGCAATATCGCCCGAAAGAAACACCCT
>DAOTTW010000347.1:0-11684 GCA_034437615.1 Anaerolineae bacterium
CTTTATATGTACGTAGCTCAAACGCACCTATGGTACAAGATTTGCGAGCGGGATGATATACTAGCTGCATAATGTTTCTGATCGGATCGGCCATGATGAAGCGCTTACCACTGCATGTCGGCGCAAATACCGTGATGGTTTGCGGATACGCAGAAGCACGTCTCTACGAACGATACCCTGTAGGGACGCCATTCTTGGCGTCCGAGCGGCGTCAGCCGCATTGCCGATGTTGCTTGTTTTTTAGCTGGAAAAGCCTTAGCTCAACTTATGGGATAGAACTATGGTCAGCGTCGAAGAAATTCTAAAGCTCCCTGAATTGCAGAGCGCCCGCGTGGTCGCCGGGTGTGGTGGCTTGCAGCAAGCGGTGACGTGGGTGCACAACGTCGCCGTGCCGGATGCCCCGCATTGGCTGAACGGCGGCGAGTTCGCCATGACCACGATTATCAACATGCCATCCGACCAGCAAGCACGCGAACAATACATCCGCGATATGGTCGATAAGCAGGTGTCGGCGCTGGCGATTTCCGTCGGGCGCAATCTGGATAGCATCCCGCAACATCTGAGCGACATCGCAGAGGCCGCCAATTTTCCGCTGATCGAAGTGCCGTTTCAGGTGCGCTTCGTGGATGTCGCCAAGCAGATTAATGAGCGCATCGCAGAGGAAAATATGAGCATGGTGCGGCGGGCGCTGCACATCAACCACACGCTGACGCAACTGGTGCTAGAGGGCGGCGACCTGAAGCAGCTTGCACACCGTCTGGCGGGCTTATTGCAGCATAGCATCAGCATCGAGACCGAACGCTTCGACGCCATCGCCACCGAAAATATCGCAGAGGTGGACGAAGCGCGGCGCTATACACAGCTTTACGGGCGCACCGACCCGCGTCTGGTCGAAGCGCTGGAGGCACGCGGCGTGCTGCCCCGCATCCGTGAGACACTGCGCCCCGTGCACATCCCACCCATGCCCGATGTCGGCCTGGAAATGGAGCGCATCCTCGCGCCGATTGTCGTACATGGCGAGATTTACGGCTTCATGTGGATCATCGCAGACGACCACAGCATTGCCGAACTCGATACGATGGCCATTGAAAGCGGCACGATGATCGCTGCGTTGATGATCTTGTATCAGGAATCCGTACAGAGCGCCGAGGCATCGCTCAAGGGCAGCTTGCTCTCCCGTTTGATCGGGGGCGAAAGCGCACAAGAGACGATCCTCACCGATCAATCCTTGCGCTATGGCGTGGATTTACGCTTGCCGTTCGTGATGCTGCTGATTGAATGCGATAGCTTGAGCGTACAGCAGATTTATCGGCGGATTAATCAGCTTGTGGCAGCGGATGGCTGGCAGGCAGTAGTTGGCCAATTCGCGGGGCAGGTGCTCATGCTAGTGCAGGCGGACCAGGATATTGCTGATCTGGCCAGGCGCGTGCAAGAGCGCATCGAAACAGCGCACAATGGCAAGGCTAAGGCGCGTTTTGGCATCAGCGGTACACGACGCGGCGCGATGTCGGTGCGTTTGGCGCACGAACAATGCATCGACGTGCTGCACATCGCACGCCGCCTACAACCGGAAGCGTACATCGTGCGCTTCGATGACCTCGGCTATTTGCACGCGCTGTACAAAGCAGGCACAGAGAGCATCGCAGGCAACCCCTACGCGCCGTTACTACGCAAATTGCTGGATGAAAAGCAGATCGACCTATTCGCATCACTCGAAGCCTATCTCGATTCGGGTGGTAACGGTGTCGCCACCGCCGAGAAACTGCACGTACACCGCAGCACGCTTAATTACAGGCTGACCCGCATCGAGAGCGTGCTCGGCGTCAGGCTACAAAACCCAACCGTGCGCACAAATTTGCAGGTCGCGCTGAAGTTACTGCGCCTCTTCGAGGTCAATGTATAGGATTAAAAAATTAAAAAATTAAAAGATTAAAAGAGGGGCAAGTTTGCGGGAGAAATACGCCCACCTGAGTCGTCACTTGTATTTCGCTGTATGCCGACTAATTCTCATCGAAAACAAATGCAGCAACATGGTACACTGAAGCGCAAAATCGAGCGAAAAGTAAAGACAAAGGCGAGCAACCCCATGCAAGGCGTACTGGTATTAGAAGATGGTCGGGTATTTCAGGGCACGGGCTTCGGTGCGGAAGGCGTCATGACAGGTGAAGTCGTCTTCAATACGTCGATGACGGGCTATCAGGAAATCCTGACCGACCCGTCGTATTATAGGCAAATCATCACGATGACCGTGCCGCACGTCGGCAATACAGGCATCAATCTGGAGGACATCGAATCGGCGCGTAGCTGGGTATCTGGCTTTGTCGTGCGCTCCCTCAGCCCCATCGTCAGCAATTGGCGACAGAAAAACAACCTGGCTGCCTACCTGCGCGATCAGGGCGTTGTCGGCCTGAGCGACATCGCAACACGCGCACTCGTGCGTTACATCCGCACAAAAGGCGTCATGCGGGCCGCTATCGCACACGGCGACGCCGCCGCAGATACCAACGCACTGGTTGAAGCAGCCCGTAACGCGCTGGATATGTCCGGCGCAAACCTGGTAGACGACGTGACAACTGCCGAGCCGTATAACTGGTCCGAAGTCAGCGATATATCCTGGTACGACAAGCAGCAATTCGACGCCAACGGGCCGCTGATCGTCGCCTATGATTACGGCATCAAGAGCAATATCCTGCGCATGATGACGGATCGCGGTTTGCGGGTGCGCGTCGTGCCCGCGCACATGCCACCCGATGAGGTGCTGGCCCTGAATCCGGCTGGCGTGTTCCTCAGCAATGGCCCCGGCGACCCCGCAGCAGTCGATTACGCCATCAACAACGTGCAAGGGCTGGTGGGCAAGCTGCCTGTGTTCGGCATCTGCCTGGGCCATCAGATATTGGCGTTGGCGCTGGGTGGTAAAACCGAAAAAATGCGCTTTGGGCACCGAGGTGGCAACCAACCCGTGAAGAACCTGCTGACGGGCCGCGTCGAAATTAGCTCACACAATCATGGTTTTGCCGTCTCTGAGGATAGCCAGCTATCCGGCGGCGAAGTGACGCACGTCAACCTGAATGACAACACAATTGAAGGTTTGCGGCATCGTGAATTGCGTGCCTTTAGCGTGCAATATCACCCGGAGGCATCGCCGGGGCCGCATGATTCGCTGTATCTGTTTGATGAATTCGTGGATTCGGTCAAGGGCCAGGCACCGGAGACGGTCTGACAAATCAACGAACCTAGCATTGTAGGGGCTTAGCACGCTAAGCCCAGGGTGCAATGCATCAAGCCCTACTGAATTCGTAAATGAGACAGAGAACAGAGAGATGAGGATAGCCACACATGAGCGTAGTTAACCTGTTTCGTCCACCCCGCCTACACAACCCAGCAGACGAAGGCCACCGCACAGCTAGCTGGCTGGAGCTATTCTATGATCTGGTTTACGTCGCCACATTTGTGCAGCTTGGCAACCACCTGAGCGATAACGTCACGCTGGATGGCTTCGTGTATTTTGTGCTGCTGTTCGTGCCGATCTGGTGGTCCTGGGTTGGCACAACGTTTTACATCAACCGCTTCGATACAGACGATGTGCTTGAACGTGTGCTGGTTTTCGGCCAGATTTTCACGGTAGCAGCGATGGCCATCTTTGCGGCTAATGCGCTCGATGTGACATCATCAGGCTTTGCGCTGGCTTACGCGGCCAATCGCTTTATCCTGCTGTTGCTGTATGTACGCGCCTGGAACGCGCTGCCGGATATACGCCCACTGACCGGCGGCTTCATACGCGGCTTCGGCGTTGCGGCGGCGCTGTGGTTCATCTCGGCCTTCCTACCGGAGCCGATCCGTTACCCCCTGTGGATTGCGGGCCTGCTGGTGGACATCCTGACGCCGTTTACGTTGCGCCGCTGGCAGGTGAAGGTGCTGCCTAGCTCACACCACATGGCGGAGCGCTTCGCCTTGCTGACGATCATTGTGTACGGCGAAGGCTTCCTGAAGATTATCGGCGGGCTAGCACCCAAAGCCGAAGGCCTGGCGCTGAACGAGATCCTGTTCGACATCCCTGGCCTGATAATTGCGATTAGCCTCTGGTGGCTGTACTTCGATAACAGCGCCGGGGCGACGCGCTGGCGGCAGGGGGGCCTTACGCCCTGGATTTACCTGCATCTGCCCTATCAACTGGCGGTCACGGCGATGGGGGTGGCGCTCTACAAGGTCGCCGTGCTCAGTTCGTATGAGACGCTATCCGACCCCTATCGGCTGTTGCTGTGCTTCACGGTGGCGCTGGCGCTGGTCGCTTATGCCCTTATCGAATGGTTCGATCACCGCGACGATTCCGTGCCCTCTGACCTGCTGACATTTGGCGTGCGCATTGCGGCGGCAGTCGTCGTGCTTGGCATCGGCTTCTTCGCCACAGGTACAAGCGCAGCGCTGGTCTTTGGCTTGGTATCGGTGCCGACAATTGGGCTGGTGCTATACGACCTGTTCCGGCGCTACCGTATGGAGGACATCCAGAGCGAGGCACATCATGATGCCCATGACGTACACGACACCGTACCAGAAGCCACAGGCGATTAAATATTTATGTCAGATCAACACGAAAACACACAGTCCCATGAGACCAATCAGGCGCAACACGATGAATACATTGCGCGTATTCGGGCCGCAGGCTACAAGCTGACGAAAGCACGCCTGACCATCCTGGATGTGATCGAAGATCAGGGTGGCCACGTCACATCAGCACAGGTCATCGACGCAGTTAATAAGCGGGCACCAGACATCGGGCGCGCTAGCGTCTTTCGCACGTTGGATTTGCTGACGCGCCTGTGCATCGTGCGCCCCACCTTTGTCGATAGCAGCCAATCACCGAGTTATGTGCTGCTGCCGCAGGGCCGTCACCATCACATCATCTGCCTGAGTTGCAGCCGCGTGTATGAATTTGAGCAGTGTAACGTAGACGAGATGCTTACAGAGCTACAGCACGAATACAACGTGCAGATAAGCGGCCACCTGCTGGAACTTTACGGCGTGTGTGCCTATTGCCAGGACAAAGCCTCATAACCAGAAGGGCACATCGCCCACTATTGCCTCTGGCAGCATCCCCGCCGCTAACCATGCAGCCAGTTCATCGCCTGCTAGCGTCGTGACGGGCAAGCGCGATAGGTCGCCCATGCTGTAATGCAGCAGCGTCCAGGCCAACACCGAATACAGCGCTTGCTCAATCGTCAGATACGCATCAGGCTGCACGCAGACGTGCATGGGCTGCGGCGTGGGCGCGTCGGCTGTCGTGACCATCAGCGCCTCAGCATCCGAGAGGCGGCAAATGCTGCCCCAGGGCGGCGCGCTGATCTGCCCGGTCAAGCTGTAAATGCGCGGCGTCGGCCCCTGCAAAAGCTCTGCTATGGCGATCTGTGCGCCGATCACCTGCCCCCAACGCCCTAGACGCTGCCGCGTTTGCGCTGTAATGCGCCCTGCGTGATGCACCAGCACACGCTGATCGGCCAGTAAATCCTCTGGGAATAGCTTTTGCATGACGACCAGCGGCACTGTGTCGCCGGGGTCTACCTCTTCTTGGTGGATCACATAACGCAGAAACGCGCCGTTGCTGCTGTAAATCCGTGAGACGCCCGTGATGCGGTCAAATTGCCGCGTCTGCTCGCGGATCAGCGCCAGCCCCACCACACGATCTGCAAAGTCCATCGGTTCGGCCAGCACATACGGCAGGTTGCCCGTCTTGGCCAGCAAGCCCATAATCACAATCGGCATGGCGTCTACGTTGTGCATCACGGCTTGATAAATCGTATGTGACGCAATGCCCTTACCTGTGGTGATGGCCTTCAGATGCCGATGGTGTGCCTGATCGTCGGGTGAATCACCCGCGAAGAAGGCCAGCACGATATGCGGTTCGTCTTTTTCGACCTTGCGCACGGCGCTTTCGATGTTCTTTTCGTTGACGACGCGCACACTGCGTTCGCGGATCAGTTCGATCTGGAAATTGTGCTTGCTAGCCAGTTCGCGCCGCATCGCTTCTACAAAATCACCGGCATCGCTTGCGGATTCGCTGAGGGCGTTAATCACCGCCACTTTAATCGGCGCATCGGTGAAGCGCGGGTTGCGCTGATAGACGTTGTGATTGCTGAATTCGCTCGCAATCGTGCTGCTGTTGTAGGGCTGCACGCGCTGATTGCCGAATTCGACATCGGGCATGGTGTCAATCAGGCCGAATAGGTGCGGGTGCGTGCGGGAGTTATAGGCGTTGCCCACTACTGCATGTTTTTTCAGCACATCCGAGACAGCGCGTACAATCTGTGCGCGTTGGTCCGGTGGCAGATGCAGCGCCTTGCGCGTCGCGGCCACATCCAGCCCGAATTGCGCCCACACATCGCCTGCATGGGTCGGCAACAGCAGATAAAGCGTGCTGCTGGTGTAGAGCGACTGTGAATTGCGGTTGCGCAGCAGCAACACAGGCTCATCGTCGGGGGCAGCGCGCAGCATGTCTTGCAGCGCTTCACGCCGCGTCAGCGTCAGCAGGCGCTCGCGGTGCTCGGCCAGCACGCCAGCAGGCCCCAATACCTCAGCAACCATGCTGGTTGACGTGCGATCCATCACGCGCATCCCCACCAGCGCCGTCGGGTCGTGGCCTGTGGCCAGCAATTCATCAATGCGCTGGTGATAGCGCACATGCGCTTGCACCGTCAGCGATAACGCGCCTTCGCCATCACACACCCACGTATCCAGCAGATAATCGCGCATGATGCTTGCGTTGTGCACGCGCAGCGTCATCTGTGCGAGGATCGCCTGCAATTCAGCGTGCAGGTTGCGCACAATGGCCTGTGCGCAGTAGTCCGCATAGGTCGCTGGGCCAGCTTGCCAGCTTGGGGCTTCGTCCAGGCTGGCCAACCCCGCATACAAGTCGGGCATCTGCTTGCGCAGCAGGTCTAAGCTAATTTCCATCTGTGCGGGGGATGCAGGCGCGTCGGTGACGATGTGGCCAGCAGCGTAAAACCAACTGCCGGGGAAGATCAGGTCCAGGCGGTAGGCCAACTGGTCGCCGATTGCCCGCGCTGACTGCTCAGCATCCGCTTGCACTTGCAGCGCATAGGCGCTTAACGGCGGCACCTGATTGGCGTTAACCGGAAACAACTCGATGAAGAAATCCGGGCGGCTCATGCATTCGACCTTATGTTCGCTATCCGGGCACGTCGCATAGCACATGATGATACAATAGGCTGATGAAATCCATTCTACCCGAATTTTACAGATGATTCAGGGCTGCACAGGTCGCTTGCTAATATTTTCAAACCAACACGTCAGAGGTTATGCTCATGGATAAGCTGGATCACAACTCGGTGTCATCCGACGCCGAAACCACCGAAACACCCAAACAGGCGGCAACCGATGCGAACAGTCTGCCGATACCTGCTGCGGAGCAAACTGATACAGACGCCCCGACATCGCCCGCCCAAGCACCGACAAATGCCGACGCAGCGGCAAACACCGAAACGCCAGAGCCACCGCCGGAATTCGTGATCCGCCCACTAGCACGGGAGGACCGCGAATGGGTGGCGCATTTCCTGGATGCGCATTGGGGGTCCACGCAGGTTGTATCACGCGGCGAAGCCTACTACGGGCATTTGCTACCCGGTTTCGTCGCAGAGCGCTACACGCCCGGTGTGCATGATATGCCGCATACAGATACGCACACAGAAGCCATGACAGGGCACGCGCCAGCGCAAAAGCAAGGCAAAGGCAAACACACACCAGCAGATGTGCCCACAGCAAAACGCCTGGGCCTGATTACGTATCACATCGACGGGGACGAGTGCGAGATTCTGACGCTGGATAGCCTGGAGGAGAACAAGGGCGTCGGCACGGCGCTGTTAAACGAAGTGCGCACTGCGATGAAAACACATCAACCGCGCATCCGGCGCATCTGGCTTATCACCACGAACGACAACCTGACCGCGTTACGCTTCTGGCAGAAGCGTGAATTTGTGCTGGTGACCATTCATCGGGATGCCATCCAGCAAGCACGCCGCATCAAGCCACAAATCGCCATCGTCGGGCAGCATGGCATCCCCATTCGTGATGAGATCGAGCTAGAGTATCGGCTGCGCTAGCTGCGGCCTGAGATGCCAGACGCAGCAAGCCGCAGGGACGCTTGCTCAGGTAGCACGTCCCCACACAAACGTTGTGAATCGTAGAGGCACCCAACGGGGTGTCCGGGGCGGCGTCAGGTCAATGATAATTTTAAACGTCAGTTGCAATCAAAAGGACGACAGCATGACCGATGTGATGGACCAGCCAAGCACACCAACACAAGCAACACAGCAGGCAATCTCGCTACCAGAAGCGGTTCGGGCGCAGACATTCAGCGATGGGATGTCCTGGGACGATTTCTCGCGCATCTGGGATGAAATGGGGCCATTCGAGCTAATTAACGGGGAGGTTGTACCAGTGGGCACCAAATCATATACACACATCCGTATTCTGCGCCGCCTAAACCTGGCCATCAATAATTTCGCCGCTGCGGGTAATCTTGGCGAAGGGTATACAGAGGGAACGTTTATCCGCCCCGGTACAACGAACCGTAATTGGGTTAGAGGGTCGCGCATTCCCGATTTTATGTTTTATGCGCAAGCGCGGCTCGATGCCTATGACGCAACGTTGCAAGAAAGCGATGATGCACGCCCCCCGGCCCTGATCCCTGACCTTGTCGTTGAAGTGATTTCAAAGACCGATGGCTTTTTCGTAGTCGAAGAGAAAATAGAAGGCTATCTTCAGGATGGTGTGCAGCTTGTGTGGGTGATAACGCCGCCGCTGCGCCTGATTTACGTGCACAGCGCAGGCAGCAACAGCATCCAGAAGCTCGGACAAGGCCAATCGCTGGCGGGTGGTGATGTGCTGCCTGGGTTTACGTTGGCGGTCAACGAGGTGTTCGCGCTGGGCTAATCAATGCGTTTCATGGTGCTGCGCCCCTGCATCAGCGTTTGCCACAGCAGCCCAACCACAATCATGAACAGGCCCAATACCCACACGTTGCGCTCCACCCAGAAGGCCAGGAACAAGCACGCAGCCAGCCCCACCCACGCGATCCACGTCGGGAAGAGGCGCTCACTGGGCTTAAGCTGCAAGGCCGCCAGGTTGGTCAGCGCATAGTAAATCAGCACAGTGAAGGCACTGAACGACCACGTAAGCCCCACATCCCCAACCAGCACCAACAGCCCGATAAACACGCCCATGACAATCACAGCGGCGGTCGGCGTCGTCTCGGCGTCGTTCAGGCGGCCCGTGATGCGCGGCATATCCCCCCGGCGGCCCATCGCCAGCAACACACGCGATAAACCCAGGATCAGGTTCAGCAAGACGCCCAGCATGGCCGTAATCGCACCGATGGCGATCAATTCTGGCAGGCTGCGCGGGCTAAACGTGCGTGCTGCGGCTTCCAGCGGGGTTGCGGCGTCGGTAGCAGCACCGAGTTGGCCCGCGCCGACTGTGCCCACCGCCACGAACGCCACGAAAAAGTACAGCAGCATGGTCGTCATCAACGTGATGATGATGGCACGTGGGATGGTGCGGCGCGGCTCGCGCACTTCTTCGCCCAACGTAGCGATGCGGCCATAACCCGTGTAGGCCACGAACATCAGCGCCGTTGCTTGCAGCAGCGCAGCCAGACCACCGCCGGGATGATCTGCAAAAATGGGGTCGAAATTGGCAGCCTGCACGCTCGGCAGGCCGAAAATCACGAAGGCCGCTAATATCAGCAACGTTGTGCCCACGATAGCCGCGTTTGCTGTGGCAGAGCGCCGGATGCCACCCAGCACGATCAGCGTCAGCACGACAACGGCC
This sequence comes from Anaerolineae bacterium, assembly GCA_034437615.1. Classification (GTDB taxonomy): domain Bacteria; phylum Chloroflexota; class Anaerolineae; order Aggregatilineales; family Phototrophicaceae; genus DAOTTW01. The sequence continues at coordinate 9,841 of DAOTTW010000347.1, forward strand.
AGCAACGCCAGCGGCACAAACAGCGAATTCGGCAAAAAGAGCATATCAATCAGATAGCCAGAAAAACCCAACGCAGCAGTCGCCGCCGAAGCGCTTTTCGCCAGCAAGAACATCCAGCCAGCGACGAAACCCAGGCGCGGCGACAGATAGCGATAGCCATATTCGTAGGTGCCGCCGCTGACCGGGTGGTTGGCCGCGAGTTGGGCGCTATTCAGGCCGTTGCAGGTGGCGACACCCGCCGCCAGCATAATCGCTAGCAACACCGAGCCGCCGGCAACCCCTGCGGCCAGCCCGACGCTGACGAAAATACCCGTGCCGACAATCGACCCCAGGCCCAGCAGCGCCGCATCCGCAACGCCGAGTTCACGTTGTAGTTGTTGCCGTAACGTTTGTTGTGCCATGCTGTTTGCTCCTGCGGGATAAAATTATTTTTGTTCGCTGGCAATCAATGCTTCGGTGGCGCTGACCAGACGATCATGAAAGACGCCGTTGCTGACCAACATGCCTTTGTTCGGCAAAATCGCGCCCTGCGAAAAATCCAGCGGCGTCCCGTCGTAATCCGTCACCTTGCCACCAGCCGCCAGCACCAGCGCGGCCCCGGCTGCATGATCCCACGACATATGCGGGCGCTTGCTATCCAGGTTTGGCAGGCGCAGATACACATCGGCATCCCCGGCGGCGACGAGCGCGTATTTCTCCATGCTATCCAGTTCTTCGGTGCGTGCATGGGCTAAGCCGGCGTTCTGACGGACCTGTGCCATACGGCTTTTGCTGGCGTGCTGCTGCTCCAAGCTCTGCACGATCAACACCTTATCGTCGCTGGCAGCCCGTGCCGACACACGGATTTCCGCGTTTGGGCCACCAGCTAGCGGCTCACGGTAGGCACGGCCATCCTGCACATAAAAGAGCACCCCCGGCGGCTGGATGTCGCTTTCTGCGTTAGCCCCGCCGTAGCCAGGTGCAGCCATAATCGCGCCTGTGGGCTGGCCATCCGTCAGGATGCCGACGCCGATAGCATAGTGCCGCATCGCGATGAAGCCCTTCGTACCGTCAATCGGGTCAATCACCCAGGTGCGCGCCGCCTGACGCCCTTTGCCATGATCCAACCAGCTTAAAATCTCATCCTGCGTCACATTTAAATCCAGGATGCGCGTAATCACGTTGATGATCTTGCTGCGCTGTTCGGGCGTGGTCAGCGCCATAAACTGCTCTCCGGCCTCCTCTGCGATGATGGCATCATCGGGGAAATACTGCCGTATCGCGTGGCTGATGATGGCCTGTGCGCCGTAATCCGCAATCGTAACGGGTTCTTTGTCGTTTTTATCCTGGCTGAATTTGTCGATGCTATGAAAGCTATCCTGCTGCACGGTCTGACATAGCAACGCAGCCTGTCGTACTGCTTGTTTAATCGCGTCCAGATTTTCCATAGGTGGCATGTCTACATTCGTTTATGCGTTTATTTACTTGCTTATTGACGAATCCATCCTGCAATACAAACTGTAGAGCGAAAAGCGTTAAAGTTCAACCATCAGCGCCAACAAAGCACAGAAACAGGCCGCTTTGCATAGAATACACCAGAATTGCAGGTGCGAAATTCGTGCGCTTTGCGCATTGGCGTTTTCAGGGCGGCGCGTTACACTCCGGTAGCACCACAGGGAAACGTGGACGGTGAAAATTGGCAGTCGTTATGGCGGCTGACGCGCAGCCTCTCCACCGGGATGAACCGAAACAGTCCTTTGAACGGATTCGCGCCCTCGCCGTCGGCGAGCAGGGTCTCCATCTGTGTGACGACCTCCGACGCCGTCGCATACTCCAGCACGAAGAAGCCCACCGAGAGCCCGGAC
>DAOTTW010000348.1:0-4416 GCA_034437615.1 Anaerolineae bacterium
TGACCTGTCCGGGGCGGCGCTTTTATTCCGGTTCGCTAGCGCGACAGGCGTTCTTTTACTGCACGCCGTAGATCACGCACGGGGCCACGCGCCAGCGCACCCAGCATCGCCGGCGGACCCAGCAGATTAATCATGTCCGCTGGGATTTGCCGCGTCAGCGCACGGCCCATCAGCGAGCCAACGCCGCTATCTTCAGCCACCCAGCGGCCTAGCGTGCGCACGGCCCATGCTGGGATTTGCGGCCCGTCCGGGTTGCCATAGAAGCTCTGCTTGACGCGCCCCTGTAGCCAGCGATACATGCCATAGGTCTTGACGCGGGCTACTTCGTCGTAGGCGTGCAGCGCCTCATCCCAGGTCAGCTTGCCGCGCTTCCAGTCGCGGATACTGTGCGCCAGGGCCTTACCTGTAATCACAGCGTTATAGATGCCCTGCCCGTCCAGCGGGTCTTTCTGATGATAAGCGTCACCCACCAGCGCCCAACCAGGGCCGCCCGCCTGCCGATAGTAATTGGCGATGTGCTTCATGCCGCGCACGCTCGTCACCATTTCGGCGCTGTCCATGCGTGACCACAGGCGCTCGTTTTGCTTGAGCATATCCAGATAGAAGCCCGTCGCGTCACCCGATTGCGGGTTGATCTTGTCGGAGCGCCCTTCGACTGCAATCACGGTCTGACCGTCGGCGCTATCCATCATCAAATAGCCGTAAGAGACGCCATCACCCTCATAGGCGCAGACGGTGGGGCCATCATCGTAGTAGCGGACATCGCGCCAGTAGGCATAGTAAATAGATGTGGGGTGGCTATCGGAGCGATCACGCTCTTGTGCGCCTGCTTTGCGTGCAACCGTGCTGAAGCGGCCATCCGCGCCGACCACGACACCCGCTGTAATCTGCTCTGGTTGGCCGTCTTTGGCCTTGCCGATGACGCCAATCACGCGCTCTGGTGCGTCGTCTGCAAATAGCAGATCGGTCACGGCATAATTGAGGCGACCTGCGACGTTCGGCAGCGAAACGGCGTTATGCCACAGGGCCGCGTCAAAGCGTGCCCGGTCTACGGCATAGGCATAATCACGCCCTGCATAGTCGGGGATGCGCATCTTGCCATCAAATAAGCCGGAAACGGTGCGCATGTGGTGGATTTTCGGCGTATCCTGGGCGTAAGCGGCCTCGTCCGCGCCGATTTCATCCAGCAATTTCAGCGTGGAGGCATAGACGATGGGCGATGAGACCGCAGGCAGCGATGGCAATTCGCCGCGCTCTAACAGCAACACGCGCAGGCCATACAACCCCAGGCGTGCCGCTAATGCTGACCCCGCGACGCGGCCCCCGACGATAATCACATCATAATCTGTTGTTGCTTGGGTGTTGGGCATTCCAGTAATCCTCATAACAAGTCTGTCGTGACGCCATTCACATTTTATTATCGCGCATTTGTGCAACCTGTCCAGACTCGCCGCGTCCTGTTCATGGCCTTCTAAAATCTGGCCAAACTGGAGCTTGACAACAGATGAACAGCGTGTATAATTTGAGTTAAATAGATTTGATAGCAAAATTAAAAAATTCTTTCGGAAAGCGCCCCGCACAGGGCGTTTTCTGATTAATGGCAACAACCTTCGCGTATCAGCGTGCCATCACCGCCATCCCCTGCAATTCTGCAATCCCATCTTGCGCTCAGGGCGCACTCACGGCATTATCCAGCGGACCTTGCCACATATGTCATCAACTGACGGATTGAAAACGTGCGCCGGATCGTTTCGCTTGATATTGGCCTGATTGCTGTTTTCGGCTTCATGCTGCTGGCTCTGCTGCCGCTGCTGATGCAGGCTGGCCTGCCCAACGGCAGCGATGTGCTCTACCACGTCTATCGTGTTGCGGAAATGTCCCGCAGTTGGGAAGCGGGGACGTTCTTCCCGCGTTGGGCAGCAGGCTTTTACACGGGTTATGGCTCACCTATCTGGCATTTTTATGCGAATCTGGCTTATTGGATAAGTGCGGCGCTGATGCAGGTGTTTGGCCTGTCAGCGTTGGATGCGTTGCGCTGGCTGATCGTGGTGTGCTACGTCGGTATGGGTACAGGCATGTATCTATTCGCACGTCAGCAGATTAACCGTGTGGGTGGCGTGCTGGCGGCGCTGGCGTATCTCTACAGCCCGTATCTGATCTACACCGAACCGTATGCACGCGGCACTTATCCTGAGATGCTGGCGTTTGCGCTGTTTCCGTTCGTGATGTGGCGCTTTGGCTTGCTGCTGCGCTACAGGCGGGGTGTGGATGTAGCGCTGGCAGCGCTGACGCTGTTCCTGCTGATTATCGCGCATAACCTGATGGCTTTGGCGTTAACGGCGTTGCTGTGTGCCTGGCTGATCTGGAATGGCGTAGCAACCCATATAGCAGGCCAATCATTACGACCCTATGTATTGGCTGCGTCGGCTGTTGTGCTGGGTATTGGCCTGGCGGCGTATTTCTGGCTGCCTGTTTTGCTTGAAGCGGATACGGTCAACCTGCGCAATTTAACAGGTGTGGCATTATTGGATTACCGCAATTTCTTCGTGCCACTAGCGGATTTGCTCGGCCCGATGCCGCGCCCTGATCTGGGGTCGATTAACGGGCTGCGCAATGTCACGGTGTTGGGATTGCCACAATGGACGCTGGCGCTGGCTGGTTTCATCACGACGCTGATTTTTATCGGGCGGCAGCTACGTGCAGGCAAGCACGACGATGCGCTATTGCGGCAGGGCGTTTATTTCGCGTTGCTGGCGCTGATGCTGCTGTTCCTGGTGACGCTGACCGCCCGCCCACTCTGGGAGACGTTGCGCTTTCTGCCGCTGCTGCAATTTCCCTGGCGTTTGCTCGGCCCGATGGCGTTTTGCCTGGCGTTTCTGGTGGGCATGAATGCGCTCTGGTTGCTGCGTCTGCCTGTGCGCTATGCGGTGCCTGCCCTGGCGCTGATGATTGCCTATATTGTGGTGCTGGCCTTGCCCGCGCTGACCGTGCCGGAGTGGTCACATACGCGGGTCGATACGTCGATGGTGGCCTATCATCAGAATGAGATGGACGGACGGCAGAGCGGCACCACCTTCACCGATGAATATCGCCCAAGCACGGTCTATACGCCACCCGGCCCCACACCCGCGTTGCTGGCAGACTATGCCGATGGTTATCCGGTGGACCGCGCCAACATCCCGCCGAATGTAAACGCTGATGTAACGCTGCTGGATAGTGGCGTACAGCATAACGAGTGGCGCATCCGCAGCGAGGCCGCCTTGCGGCTGGAAGTGCTGACCTATGATTGGGCAGGCTGGCAGGCCACGATTGACGGCGAGCCGGTGCCCATCACGCCCTCAGCAGAGCACGGCCTGATGACGCTACAGGTGCCAGCAGGCACGCATAGCGTGCGCGTGGAACTGGGGCCGACGCCAGCGCGTACACTGGGCCAGTTTATTAGTCTGGTGGCGTTGCTGCTGACGTTGGCAATGCTGCGCGTTGTCCACCAGCCGTCAGCCATTTTAGGCTATACCCCGCCCACCGGACCGGACACGTCCGGCCCCTACACGGCAATTGCATCGTTCCCGGCGGCTGTGCTGGTGCTGCTGGCCCTGCTGCTTGATCGGCAATTCGGCCTCTCGTGGTACGCTTCAGCCGCAGGCGCGGCGCTGCCCGCACAGCATGACGTGACCTATACGCTGGATGATAGGCTACAGGTCATCGGCTACGACCTGAACCGCGCTACGTTTAGCCCCGGTGATGTGCTGCGCCTGACGCTCTACTGGTACGCGACCACAGACCAGACAGCAGCAGAGGCGGACGCGGTTGATTTTTCCAGCTTCGTACACATCGCAAAGCCTGCCACGCCACCACTTGCACAGGCTGATAAATTGCATCCCGGTGGGCGGGCTGTCAGTGAATGGTGGTCGCCTGCGGGCTATATTCATGATGCCTATCGGATTACACTAGCGCCGGATATACCCGCAGGGGATTACACGCTGTTCGTGGGCCTGTACACCTGTGAACTGATGCCACCCGGCGCGTGTGGCAATGGCTATCGGCCACAGGTGCGCGACGCAGAGGGCCAGATCATCGGTGATAGCATCCCATTAGCGACGATTACGGTGAAATGACATGAGACGAATGCAACAATTGTCGTGTGTATTGCTTGTGCTGTTGCTGAGCGCCTGTGACGCCCTGAATACGCAGACAACAACCACGCCATCGCCCATTGCCATCAACAAGCTGATTGCGACTGTGTATATATCCCCGACGCCCAACGTAGCCCAACGCGCCGCGACCCAATTGGCCGTCACGCCGACGCCAGCCACGCCCACCGCCACCGTGCCCGCCAGCGCAACGCCCTATGTCGGCGTGTTCATCGGGCAGGCGCAGCGTGACCCCGGCTTTGCCGTGATCGAAGCGCCGTTTTTC
>DAOTTW010000349.1:0-27665 GCA_034437615.1 Anaerolineae bacterium
GGCCCCAGTCTGCGTTTTGGGGAAGGCGATCACCTCGCGGATGTTGGGTTCACCTGCCAGCAGCGCCACCACGCGGTCAATACCCCAGGCGATGCCCCCGTGTGGCGGCGCACCGTATTCAAATGCTTCTAGCATGTGGCCGAATTGCTCCATCGCGTGCTCGAAGTCCTGGCCGATCAGCGGGAAGATTTTTTCCTGGATGCTGCGGTCATGAATGCGGATGCTGCCCCCTGCGACCTCGTGGCCGTTACAAACGAGGTCGTATTGGCTGCCGCGTGTCTCGCCGGGGTTATCCACCAGCTTATGCACATCTTCCGGCAGAGGCATCGTAAATAGATGCTGCGACGGGTCCCAGCGCTTTTCGTCCTCGTTCCATAGGAACATCGGGAAATCAATCACCCAGCACAGCGCTAGAACGTTGGGATCAGCCAAGCCGCGCTCGTTGGCGATGTGTGGGCGTAGCAGGTCGGTCACTGCGTGAACGACTTCGCGCTCATCGGACATGAACAGCAGCAAATCGCCGGGGTCGGCGTTCACGCGCTCGAAGATTTGCGCCTGCTGTTCGACTGTGAAGAACTTCGCCGCCGGCCCTTTGACCTCCCCATTTTCATCGCCTGGTAGCGCCATATACGCCAGCCCCTTTGCACCAGCCTTACGTGACATTTCCTCAAGTTCTCTGGTCACGTTGCGCAACTTCTGGCCGCTCAATTCACCAGCCCACCCCGGCACACACATCACCTTGACCGGCCTGCCTGCTGCGACATTATCCACAAAGACCTGAAACGTCGCATGGGCGGCAATATCGCTGATGTCATGGGCGCGCAGGTCATAGCGGATGTCTGGCCGATCATTGCCGTACAGTTCCATTGCGTCCTGATACAAGATGCGTGGGAACGGCTCATGCATGATGGTCTTTTCCGGTGTGACGCTCTTTACAAGCTGCGTCATCATCTGCTCGTTGAGCGCCATCACATCCTCACGTTCCACGAAGGCCATCTCAAGGTCAAGCTGCGTGAATTCGGGCTGCCGCTGCCCGCGCAAGTCTTCATCACGAAAGACCCGCGCCACCTGAAAATACTTTTCGTAGCCCGCGACCATCAGCAATTGCTTAAGCTGCTGTGGGCTTTGTGGCAGGGCATAGAATTTGCCCGGTTGCAGGCGGCTCGGCACGAGAAAATCACGCGCCCCTTCCGGCGTCGTCTTGAACAAGATCGGCGTCTCGATCTCTACGAAGTCCTGTGCATCCAGATAATCCCGCACGAATTTGATGGCCCGATGACGCAGCACGATATTACGCTGCATCTTCTGCCGGCGCAGGTCTAAATAGCGGTGCTTCATGCGCAACGCTTCGTCTAGCCCTTCGGCCTCGATGCGCTCATCATCGTTGATGTAGAAAGGCGGCAGCTTCGCCTTGTTGAAGATCGTAATGTCGCTGGCCACAACGTCAATCTGCCCGGTTGCCCACTCATCATTTTCCGAACCCTGCGGGCGCTGGCGCACCTTGCCCTGCACCTGCACGACGAATTCATTGCGCAGTGTCTCCGCGATGCTATGCGCCTCCGGCGTGCCCTCACGGTCCACCACAACCTGCGTTAACCCCCAACGATCCCGCAAGTCGATAAAGATCAGGCCGCCCTGATCGCGTCGGCGGTTCACCCAGCCCGCCAGTGTGACGTTTTCCCCGATGTGTGACTCACGCAGTTCGCCACAGGTATGTGTTTTCATCATGGTGCCGCTTGCTCCTGTAGGGTTCAATAGAGTGCTTGATGTGTCAGTGTCTATCATAACAGAATGCAGTGCCGGATTCGGATAGCTGCATTGGGTAAGTATCACAAAGATGTGCAAAGCATAACATGCTGTGTAAAATCGACAAGTGGTTATTCACAAAATGTCATGTTTACACGCTGCGTCGGGCTTGCCAGCGTGATGCCCCTCGCTTAAACTGTGCGCCATGCTAGAAAAAGACTTCACACTCACCAAACGACATCTCGGCATTCTGCTGCTATTGGCTGGCGGTCTGGGCTTCCTGGGCATTCTGGGCGTTGATCTGCTGGACATCGGGCGCGAAGGTGGCATCGGCCCCACACAGCAGATCGCGCTGGGGCTGTGTGCGTTGGTCGCGCTGATGGGCCTGAGCTTAATCCCGCTAGGTGATGACCCCGCATGACACAAACTGCCGCGTCAGGGCGCAACACTGGCGCGTTACAGGCGCTTTTGCTGAGCGTGGCCACAGCCATCTTGCTGTTTTCGCTGCTGGTGTATTTCGTATACGCCGCGAACCTGATCGCGTTCCCGTTTGATTACGATCAGGGCGAAGGCTTTGAACTGGTCGATACGATTCTATTCAGCCAATTTGAATGGCCCTACCGCAGCACAGACGCCTTCCCGTTCTATTCCAGCAATTACCCGCCGCTGTTTCATGTGATGCTCGCGCCGTTCGTGTGGCTATTCGGTGAGGCGTACTGGTACGGGCGGCTAATCAGCTTCCTCGGCACCTTGCTTACAGCAGGCGTTATCGCCTATGCCGTACAACGTGAGGGGCGTCATGGCTGGGTTGCGCTTTTGGCGGGTTTGGCGTTTTTGGCGTCGAATACGGTGTATCACATCGGTCCTTTGGTGCGTCAGCATATGACAATGGTGCTGTTTGAAACGCTAGCCATTGTATTGCTAGCAAGGTCCTACACACAGCAGCAAACACGCCTGATTGCACTGGGACTTTTCCTGCTGATCTGTGCAGGTTACACAAAGCAACTCGCTGCTATTAGTGCTGTTTCTGTATTAGCCTGGATGATATTACGCAATCCGAGGCGTGGGATTTTGTGGGGTGCGGGCTTTGCGCTGGTTGGTGGGCTGATTTTTGCATGGTTGACGCTGGCCACAGGCGGCGAGTGGTGGCGGCAAGCGATTCTCGCCAACGTCAACCAGTTCGACCCCTTTCAGACGCGGGGGCTATTCGCGCTGTGGTGGCAGTTGCACGGCTTTTTGATACTGCCTGCAACGCTGCTGACGCTGTATGAACTGTATTTTGATCGGCTGTCGTTGTATGCGGTGTGGTTCGTCTTTGCGACGGTGTTGGGGGGCATTGGCTCCGGCACGTGGGGCGCTGGCGATAGTTATTTTGCTACGTCAATTGCGGCCATGTGCATCCTGAGTGGCATTTTCGCGGCACGCATCCTGAATAGCCAAACGCGCAAAAGCGCGTCCCTACAGTTAATCGTACCTGTACTGTACATCGGTTATGGGATTGCGACGCTGCACATGCCCACTGATGGCGCGTTCGCAGCGCTTGCCAGCGTGTTAAACCTGCAAGCCAACACGCAGGGCGCGTTTTACGATAGCGCCAGCTATGATGTGGTGGGTTACGCCAACATCGGGCACCTGACGACACAGGCCGACATCGACGCGGGTTACAGGATTGTTGATGCGATTAACGCCACTGACGGGCCTGTGCTGAGCGAAGAAGCGGGTTTTGTGCTGGCAGCAGGCCGCGAGGTCATCACCAACCCGACGCAACTGCGCAACCTGTGGCTGAATGGCCTGTGGCAAGCTGAGGGCAACGACCTGATTGCAATGATAGAGGCGCGTGAATTCGGGCTGGTGATTTTGCGGGCGCAATTCTACCCCGTGCCTGTGCTGGAGGCGTTGGGGCAGAATTACGCAATGGAGGAAACGGAGACAGTCAGGATGAACGGCTTTAATTATTTGCTGCTACGGCCTAGCAGCAATGCAGCGGGGCAGCCTGCCAGCTAATCAGCTATTCGTCGTAATCACCAAAGCCAGCCGTGCGGCGACGGCGCTCAGCCGGGCCGCTATACCCATCCAGGCCGATAGGCCGACGCTGCGCCAGAAAACCGCTGTCCAGCTTCATTTGCCGCAGCAGGCTATCCGCAGAGCGCTCTAGCATCTGCGGCGTCACCTCGGTTTGGCGCTCATGGGCGGCCAACATGCGGGCGTGCAAGGCCACCTCGCGCACAAACGCGCCGGGCTGATCCAGCAATTTCGGTACGATGGTCGCGTGGTTTTCAACCCATTGATCGGACATGTAATGCCGTAGCATCTTCTTCGCGAGTTCTTCCTCTTTGATGGTCGGAATCACGAAGATGCGATCCAGACGCCCCGGACGCTTAAACACGCGGTCATCAATGGCTTCGGGGTAGTTGGTGGTGGCGACCATCAGCGTGCCCTTCGGGTTATTCGGGGATTCGATGCCATCTAACACATTCAGGATGCGGGCTTTGTCATCACCGCGCAGGTAAGCGTCAATCTCTTCTACGATCAGCAACGTGGGAAAACGCGCCGACGCCACCGCCTGAAACGCACGCTGGATTTTCTCGAAGGTCGCGCCGTCACGGTCTGAGCCGCTGACGTAAACCACGATGCGGCGTTCATTCAGCGCGTGCTTGGCCAGCGCCGCACACAGCATCGTCTTGCCCGTACCGGGGACGCCCGCCAGCAGCAACTTACGAAACGGTGTCAGCTTCAGCTTCTGGTAAATATCGACGCCCTCATTGAAGAACGCTTCGACATCCCCAAAAATATCGGTCTTAAGTTCATCGGTCAGGATGACATCCTGCCATTCGACATTAGGATCAAAAAATGCATCTGTACCGCCGATGATATACACATCGCGGCGGCGACGAATACGCGGACGCACCGCACGCGCACATTGCGCCTCGAACGCGGCCCACGTATCGAGGCGGCCTTCTGGCACCAGCGCGACAGCCGTTAAATCCTGCACATCGTCGTCAAAATACGAGCTGGCGTAAATAACCTCAAATGGCTCTTCGCTGTCGGTAGCCATGAATTTAAACAGGAACGCGCCAGAAGTGGCGGTCAGCACCATCTTTTTACCGCGTGACCCGTAATCGCTGATGGGCACGATGACATCGGATTCAAGCTGCTCGAAGCCCTCATAGCGTGCTTTGCCGCGCAGCTTGCGCCCTGGCTTGACCTGATCCTGCGCGATTTTGTTGCTACACTCTGCTGAAGCCCATAGGGTGATGTAGGGCTGGTGTGGGTAGCGTGCCTCCCATTCTTTCGTCGCCCAATGTACAAGGCGTTCATACTGCATCGCCGCGTCCTTGTCTTTTTTCTTCGGTTTTTTAAACGGAAAACTGGAATCACCGCGTTTGCGGGAGAGGCTTAAAAGGGAATTGTGGCGACGGTTGCCCCGCCGAGTCTGATTGGTTCGGCTCAAGCGATCCACCTAACTTTCATGCTGATTATAAACGCCATCGTCCCGAAAGAGTATTCTGAAAGAGGATGGCGCAGGCTGTGAAACTCCGCTACATTGAAATTGTAACGGAAGCGTAGCACAGAACGCGAAAAATAACACAAAGAACGCAAATTATACAAGCAGAAAGTCGCCCTCGTGACCACAGCTTATGCAACTCATAGCCGCTACACCGATCATTACTTGCCCGGTTATCAGCATCCTGAATTCCCTGGGCGCATTGAGGCCGTCTGGCACAAGATGACCGCTGCTGGTCTGCCGGACCGTCTGCACGCGCTCACAGCGACCCCCGCCAAACGCGAAGCTATCGAGCGCGTGCATAGCGCAGAACACGTCAGCCTGTTGGAATGGATCGCTGGGCAACGAAAAACGGTTATGATTGATTCCGATACCTACGCCTTGCCCGCTTCTTACGAAATCGCACGCTTGTCGGCGGGTGGTGTGCTACAGGTCGTTGATGCGGTTTTAGATGGCACTGCCGATAATGGCCTTGCGGCTGTGCGGCCACCGGGCCACCACGCCACGCCAGAGCGTGCAATGGGCTTTTGCCTGCTGAATAACATCGCCATCGCAGCACGCCACGCCCAACAGCATCCAACAGCCAAAATTGGGCGTGTGCTAATCGTAGATTATGACGTGCATCATGGCAATGGCACACAAGATGCATTTTACGATGATCCAAGCGTGCTGTTTATCTCCGTACATCAAGCGCCATTTTACCCCGGCACGGGCGCATTGCATGAGCGCGGCAGCGCAGCAGGGCGCGGCACCACGATCAACATCCCGCTGAGCGCGAATCATGGGGACGCCAGCTACCGCACGATCTTTGAGCAGATCGTATGGCCAGCGGCACGCCGCTACAAGCCCGATTTGATGCTGATTTCAGCGGGTTTCGACGCGCACTGGCATGATCCACTGGCCTATATGCAGCTATCTATGCAGGGTTACGTGCAGCTTACACGCGAACTGCTGCGCATGGCCGACGAATTGTGTGATGGCAGAATCGTGTTTGTGATGGAAGGCGGTTATGATCTGCCTGCGCTCAGCAGCGGTATGTGTAACGTCGCCCATGTCTTGCTCGGTGAGGACGTGGTACACGACCCGTATGGGACAGCAAAGGGCCGACAAAACGACGATGTAGCGCAGTTGGTTGCACAGGTGCAGCAAATGCACGATTTAGCGCGGTAGCAGGGCGCGGACAGGCGCATTGGCCTGTCCCTACCATTACACACCTACCATTACACACCTACCATTACACACCTTACAGGGCTTCGATACGACCACGCAGGTCATCAATTTCACGCATGTAGCGTTCCAGGCGTTCGCGCTGCTCGGCGTAGCGCTTGCTGAGCACTTCCAGGCGGCTGAAAATCGGCGTTAGAATCTGGTTGCCGTATTGCGTGAGGCGGTTGCGCTCTTTCTGCGTTAGTTCGCTCAAGGATTCGTCGTAGCTTTTAATCAGCAGGTCAACACGGTCGTTGAATTTCTGCTTGGTTTCCTTGCGCATCTTGCGATACGTGCGGTAAGCCGGAACCCCGGCAACCGTCGCGACCGCAGCACCGACCAAGAAGGCAGGGAAAGCCAACATCGCGCCACCAATCAGCGGCCCTGGCGTGAGGATAGCCAGCGCGACCACCGCCAAGCCACCCGCCGTAAATAGCGCTTGCCCCTGGAAGTTGCTGAGGTTCGCCTTGAAGATTTGCTCCATCTCTGCCACGACTGTACCCGTTGAATACGTCTTCAGTTCGCCTTCTGCGATGGAGATAGCCTCTTGCAAGGTCTTGCGCTGTTCGGCGTACACATTCGCATCCAGCCCGCTCATTTCCTGGTCCATCAGGTCTTGAATCTGGTTCAGGCGGTCAATCACGCTGCGCCAGTACAGGCGGCTCTGGTCGATCACGGCATTGATGTAATCGTTGGTGGATTCGCTGATGTCGCGCAGGGAACGCCCGATCACCACTTCCTGAAAATCGGCTTGCATCTTCTCACGGACGGTGTTGCGGCCCAGCAAACGCGGCGAAAAATTCGTCTCGATCCAATCCAGGCCGCGCTTGCGCACGCTTTCCAGCACGGTCTTGATGCGGTTGCCAGCTTCGCGCATCTGTGCTTCCAGGCCGAGTGACTGCTGCTCTAGTTCGGCCTGCACTTCACGTACTTTGCCGATGTCGGTGCTAACGAGGTCGGATTTTTTCTTCGCGCTGTCGATGAAGGACTGCAAACAGCCCTCAGCCGTGGCCAACTGTGCCAGCAGCTTTTGGCGTGCAGGCGGCTCGGACGAATAGACGCCGCGCAGATGGGCTTTCACGGCATCCACACCACCAGGTTCGGCGGTGTTTGTGTTACCGGCTTCGGCTGTGGTCAGCGCCTCTTTTGCCGATACCATGAAGATCAGCGGCTCGAAGCCCAGCTTATCGCGCACCTGCTCCTCGATGAATGCGCGTACCTCGCTGCGTTCGCTCTGCTGCAAGAGGTCCACCTGATTCACGACCAAGATGATTTTCTTGCCGAAGCGCTGCGCCATCTCGATGTATTTGCGTTCGGTCTCGGCAAAGGCTTGCTTGGCTGAAATCAAGAAGATCACGAGGTCACTGCGATGCAGGAACTCTTTCGCGGTCTTCTCGTGGCGCTCAAAGACGGAGCCTGTGCCCGGTGTATCGACAATCGCGACGCCTTCGGCCCCGGTGTTGGGGTGTGCCCATTCGCGCAAGCCGTCCTCGCGCACCGTCGGCACCTTGTTGGGCGACGCATTATAACGGATTAGTTCGATGTATTCTGTTGTCGGCGTGATGCCCATCGGCAGCAGGCGCTCCCCAAGCAACGCATTGACAAAGGTCGATTTACCAGAGTTGAACTCACCGATGACGCCGACCATGAAGAACATATCGTGCAAATCCTGCGCCACATCGCGCAGGCGTCTGCGGTCGTCGGCGGCTTCTTCGCCCTCCTCTTGCAAAGCCTGGGCGATGTCGTTTAGCAATTGTATTTCGCGTTCTCGCAAGGCCGCAATCGGCCCTTGCAGTGTGGTTGCTGATGTCATAAACGATCATACTCCGCTGTGTAGGCGTGGTCGTTGGTGCCCATCTGTTACCTGTGTGTTATCGCTTCGGTGCCTGTCTTGCTTGTTGCGTGCTAGAGCTTGAGGCCGAGGAAGCTGCGTTTGCCGAGCGCATTCAGATCATCCTCGATCTTGGCGATTTCCTGCTCAGCGCGGCGCATCCGCGTGAACTGCTCCGCTTGCATGGACGCCTGCGTTTCGATCAGGCGTGTCAGCGGCGAAATGGCGTTGCGGCGCAGTTGCAGCGCGTATTCGATCTGTTTGTCGGCGGCTTTCGTCAGGGCGTCGTTATAGCGCGTTTTGATGCGCATCAGCCGATTGTTGTATGCCGTGTGGATGGAGCGCCCACGTAGCGGCATGACGGCGAAACCGAACAGCCCCGCGCCGAGCAGCATAATCAGCGCGATGAACGAAATCGGCAAAGCATCGGCATCCAGCACGCCCCAGGTGTTGATGAGCAGCGCCAGCGCGATAACCACGATAATTTCCCATACGGCTAAATACAGCAACGTGTTGCGCCGGACCTGCTCTAGCTTCTCGGTTTCAAATACACGGGCCTCTTGCTGGATTTCTTCCAGCCTGGGCATGACCGATTGCATGTGCGAGCGGTCATAGCGTGGCGGCGCTTCGATCTTGCCCACCATGCGCTGCTGCAATGCTTGCGGTAGGCCGCCTGCTTCACGCTGGCTATACTTAAGCAGATGGTCGATGTCGCCCATGTCCTTACCTTCGATGCGCGACGCCAGCTTGCTGGATACATCGCTCAGTTCGTCCAGCGGCTCGAACACTTTATGTTCATGGAAGGCTTTCTCGATGTAATTGGGTGCGTCGGCACGCCGGAACAAGCGCGAAATACCGACCAACTCGGTGATGCCACGCCCCAGCGACCCCAACGCCCGCGAGAACTGGAAAATCTCACCGAGGGCTTCGCCGCTGCGTTCTGCGGTTTGCTCGAAGCGCTGCTCGATTTCCTGCGTGCAATCGCGCATCATGCGGTCTAGTTCCCGTTTTTGCGCGTAAATCTGCTGCTCGATGTTTTCATTAATGCCGCGATACTGGTCGAACTGGGCCTGTGTGCTGCGTAGGGTGCTGAGCGCGTTGGTGTGCACGTTCTGCACGATTTGCAGCGGCGTCTGAAGTTTCTGGCGCATCCGGCTAGCGTCGTTCAGTTGTTGGCCGATGAAGCCTTCGATCTTGTCCATACCACTTGCACGCCATTTCGCCTCATCGCGTGTGCCGTCCGCGTTCCACGCTGCCAGGCCATCTTTAGCAGATACCATCCACACCTCCGGTTGTAGGCCCAGGCGTGTGTTGCACTGCTGCATGACGTAATCCTGCACGGTTTGCTTTTCTTCGGCGCTGAGCAAATCCGACTGATTGACGACGAAGATAATCTTCTTGCCGTAATCCTTGAAGCGCTGCAAATATTCCAAATTTGCCTGGCTCATAGCCTGCGTCGACAGCATCACCAGCAGCACGACATCGGCGCGGTGCAGAAATTTGCTGGTGGTGTCCTCATGTTGCTGATAAACCGATTGCAGCCCTGGCGTATCGACAAAGCTAACGCGCTTGAGCATATCCGACGGGTGAAAGATCGTATCGACATCCCCGGCGGTGCCCATGTGCTGTGCTTCTTCGCCCCAACGCAAGATGCTGATGCGGTCCGTCGTCGGCGTCACACCGACGCGCAACAGCTTCGTACCCAGCAACGCATTAATGAGGCTGGACTTACCCGCGCTGAATGGCCCGGTAAAGACCATCAGATAGGGGTGATCCGCATGGAAGAGGGCATCGCGGACCTGCCCGACGCTTTCCGGCTGTACGCCGTGAACTTTCGCGAGGACATCCAGCATGTTGTTGATGAGTTCGTACTCACGTAAGCGGATGGCCTCGTACTGTTGGATGAGTTTGCTTGCGGTGTTTGCCTCTGCCAAGTTAACCTACCTATCCCGAATACTCTACCCTTCCCAAAAGTCGCTATAAAGCATAACGCGCTTTTGGAAACGATACAATACTGCGCCTAATATGCGTATAATTCGTGCCTGTAAATCCTATTGTATTTCTGGGATCAAATGGCACCCATAAAAGAGAGTAGCGTGTTTGCATGTCGTTAAATGACTCCATCCACTATGTAGCCGACAAACTACAAATTGACTTTGTATCTGCTGCGAAGATCATCAAAGAGGCTGGCTCCCCCGTCTACGTCTACAGTTTGCGGCGTATCGTGAATAACCTGACGCGCCTGCGTGATGCATTCGCACCGCTACGGCCACACATCCATTACAGCCTGAAGGCCAACGCGAATTTAGCGCTATTACGTGCGTTAATCATGGAAAACGTCGGCCTGGATGTCGTCAGCGCGGGCGAAATTCATAAGGCGCTGGCCGCAGGCGCAGACCCGAACAAGATTGTATTCGCCGGGGTGGGCAAGACCGCCGATGAGATTCGTTACGCGCTCGATCAGGGTGTAGGCTGGTTCAACGTGGAAAACGTCGATGAGCTGCGCATCATCAACGACATCGCCGCGAGCCTGTGGCGGGATGACGTGCCGATTGCGCTGCGCTTCAACCCAGATGTGACCGCCAACACGCACCCTTACATCGCAACCGGGCACGGCGCAGCAAAATTCGGCCTGACCGCTGATGTCATCCGCTATATTTTGCTACACCGCGACGAATACCCGCACCTGAGCATACACGGTATCCACATGCACATCGGCAGCAACCTGAAGGACACGCAAGCGACGAAGCAGGCCGTGCAAGAGGCGCTAGAGCTGATGCGACCCCACAAGGATTTGCAGACGCTCAACATCGGTGGCGGCTTCCCGGTGTCGTATCTCGGTGAAGCTGTGCCGGATTTGCGTGAGTTTGCGCAGGTTCTTGCGCCGCTGCTGCAAGATTACCGCGTGCTGCTGGAACCAGGGCGTAGTATTGTTGCGGATGCGGGTGTGTTGCTGACGAAGGTGCTATATGTGAAGCGGCAAGCAGGCGAATGCATCGTAATTGTGGACGCCAGCATGACGGAGTTGCTGCGTCCGGCGCTGTATCAGGCCAGCCACCGCATTTTACCCATCACACAGGCCGACTGGTATCGCGAGCCGACGCAGGTCGTCGGCCCGGTGTGTGAAACAACCGATGTGCTGGGGCGCAACGTGCTGCTACCGCCGCTACAAGCAGGCGATACGCTGGCCATCCTGACGGCGGGGGCGTATGGCATGGTCATGGCCAGCAATTACAATGCGCGTCCGCGCCCCGCTGAAGTGGTGGTCGATATGTCCGGGCGGCGCTGGCAGATCACACGCCAACGCGAAACGTGGGCTGATCTGCTGCGCGGCGAAGAATAGCGTGCTGCGCCCTGGGTGCAATGGATTGCACCCCTACAGATTGTCTGGTTCTGTTTTCGTTCGTCCATTAGCGCTTCTCGGTCCAGGCGGCGTTGGTGTATGTATCCTGTAGCAGCACCTCGGCCTTCTCGCTTTCCTCGGCGGATAGCGCCGCCTCGACCAACTGCACGCCGAACGCATCCTGGAAGCCTTTAATCACGGCGTCCGCTGCTGTATCCCAGGTCACGGTGTTGCCGAAAACCTCACTCAGCGTCGTTGCACGCTCGCGGACGATGGACCTCGCGCTATCGCGGGCTTCGCGGTCCTCATAGGCCAGCGCCTCGCAGATGCGCCCCACATCACCGACCAGCGGCAACGAGCCATGCTGCAAAATAGCCGTCGAGCGCCGCACCTGTGCGCTGCCGATCAGCTTTTTGCCACCTGCTGTGATTTCATAGTGCGATGGCACCTCAAAGCAGACCGCGCCCTTCTTGGCTTCGCGCAATTTCTCTTCGTCTTGCTTTTCGCTGCGTGGCGATAAACCGAGATGCTGCAAGGCTTCCATCAAGCCCCGGCTGATATTGCGATAGCTGGTGATGACATCACCCTCGGCTAACGGGTGCTCAATCGGCAGCGACAGGCTGTATGTCAGTTCGTCACCATGCAAGATCGCACGGCCACCCGTCGGACGCCGCACCAAATCCCAGCCGTGTGCTTGCATGTTGATGTGGTCCACATCGCGCACGCGCTGCCCATAGCCTAAAGACAGGCAGAAGGGCTGCCAACCATATAGGCGCAGCGTAGGCAGCGCCCGCCCTTCACCGATGGTCGTGATAATCGCGTCGTCAATCGCCATATTCTGCGGTCCGGGCAAATGGGCATCAACGATCAGACGCCATGTTGTTGCGTTATGCATAGCTCACCTCCGTTGTCATTGCAGTCTACTCCCTACTTATGGTGCTGCGTGTGCTGAAACCGCGCTTACGTCTGCTCAACGCTTGCTCTACGTTGCTTGGCGTTGCGATAAGTTCTGCTAGAATTTCGTCTCGCAGTTTCACAACCCTGAAGATTTGGAAGTGTTACGCGATCCGACCTGACAAGCAGGCACCATTGCCCTGCAAGAGACCATGAGCAAACGATTCGCAGCCCATAACAGCCAATCTAAACAGCACGTCCCAGAGACCGTACAGGGGTCTTCGTTGCTGCCAGCATTTCAGGCCCCCGACGACCCGCTGCACATCCCACCGCCACCCATTTATAGCGACGACAACACACAAGGCACACAGGCCAGCAACCGACGCAGCAAAGACCAGCCAGCCGGTTCTGGCGATTGGGCGTGGCTACTGAGTGGCATGATTGCATTTGCCTTTGTGGTGGTGGCCAGCGTGGGGGCGTTTGCGTTTTTCCGCAGCATTGAGGGCCGTATTACCAGCGCACGCCCCGACGTGCAAGCCAGCGCAGAACGCACGAACAGCTTCGGCATCTCATCGCGACCCGCGCTGCCGACACCCATCCCAGCCCACGACCTGACCATCGCGCAAAGCCAGAACGAAACAGCCGCATCAGAGCCAGAAACGCTCAGCTTACCGGATGGCCGCAATATCGCGCTCGTGCCCTGGGATGGCACATCGCGCTTTACGATCATCGTCGCAGGTATCGACCGCCGCCCCGGTGAAACGGGCCTGGCTTATCGCACAGATAGCATGATGCTGGTCAGCGTGGACCCGGCCACACAAGCGCTTGGCATCCTGAGCTTGCCGCGTGACCTGTACATCAACCTGCCGACGAATAACGACCTGCTGCGCATCAATACGCCCCTAGCCTATGGTGAGGGTCAGCGCAACGGCTATGGCCCTACGCTGCTGATGCAGAGCGTACAATATAACCTGGGGATACGTGTGCATGAGTATCTGATCGTAGATTTTCAGGCGTTCATCGACCTGATTAACGCCATCGGCGGCATCGACGTGGAAACGCATTACACGATTGACGATCCGTACTACCCGAACATGAATTACGGCTATGACCCGTTCTATCTACCAGCAGGGCGGCATCACCTGAATGGTTACGATGCGCTGCGCTTTGCACGCACACGGCACGGTGATAGCGATATAGAGCGTGCCGAACGGCAGCAGCAGGTGATCGGCGCGCTTCGGCACCGACTGCTGCGCCTGGATATGCTGCCCTCATTGCTAGCGCAAGCGCCGCAGTTATGGGCGTCTTGGTCGGATCATGTGCACACGGGCCTGACGCTGGAGCAGGTCGTACAGTTAGCGCTGTATCTGAAGGACATCCCCAGCGAGAATATCCGCATGGGCGTGGTGGGCTACGATTACCTGCAAGATTATCGGACAGCACGCGGCGAAAGCGTACTCATCCCCAACCGCAGCGCTCTTAGCCAATTGCTCAACAACGTCTTTGGCCCTAATTACGGCCTGTAGCCCTAAAAGCAAAGCAGCACACTCATTAAAAACGAGTGTGCTGCTTCGCCTGTTGCATCTTGCGCGGGCATAAAGCCCATTTATGATTTCCACCCGCGAATGCCGTGTGACGGGCTATTTTGAGACCTGCTTAAGCAGGTGGGTTCCCTGCTGGTGGTTCGGCTTTGGCAACAATTTAGCCTAATGCCTCAGCACCTTCACGCGAGATCCCGTCTATGTAGGTGTTGGCCCAAAAGAGTTACGCGCCATCACGCACATTGCAGGTAAAGCAGTTTATATCACGTATGAATGGGGTTGTAAAGTCAGAAGGGTGTAGGTTTCGGCGCACCCCTGATGAATGTCACCCGTGAACGCATACGTCGCACATGAGACCTCATGGCCTGCCGGGGTCACGCACAGGCAGGCTGAAGCAGGGGTTGGTCAGGCTGATAAATGCACCGCTAATCCAACCTGCATCGCCTTCGTAATTGCCAAACCACCAGATGTCTTCGTTTGCCGTGTCTGCGGCGTTGGGTTCACGGTCTGGACCAAACACAGAAAATACCGTCTCAAAGGGCACGGTGGCGACGACTTCGCTTTCCTCAAGATCAGGGAAGGTGCGCATGTTGACGTTGAAATTGGCCACTGCAATGCAGGGATTCGGCAAGGTCGGCGTCAGCGTCGGTGTGGGTGATAGATAGCGCTGGCGCGTCGCGGTCGCTGATGCAGTTGGGCGCGGTGTGCGTGTGATGGTCGGCGTCGGCGTTTGTGTTGGGGTCGGCGTCGGTGTGATGGTCGGTGGTTCCGTGCCTGCGGCTAGCGTCGGGATGGCTTGCGCCAGCGCAACCCGTGTACGCTGTAAATCCGCTTCGTTCACATCCGGCACGTCAAAATCGGGCGCGACACTGCCCAACACACCCGGAAGCTGGAAATTGCCAGTCAGCAGGTCATTTAAGCTGGTATCAAAGATGACCGGCGTCAGGTTATCAAGCTGCGTAATCACGAAGTTACCCGCCAGCGCCGGGATGCACTCGTCAAGGATCGCTTGCCGGATTGCATTTTCAAGGATTATGTCAAGCTGTGCACGATACGTAATGATGTCGCCGCCGTTGTCGGTGATAATTTGCGCGAGGCTCTGGCTACCATCTGACGTTTCGATAGCGGCGGCCAATTCGACATCGCTCAGGCCACCGACATCTTGCAATGAGTCAAACAACTCATCGGTGACTAGCCCCAACAGATTCACGCAGGGGTCCGCACCGGGGTTAATGGCGTTAACAGGCGTCGGCAGGCGCACCGGAGCCGTCGCGTTTTCTACAAACAGCACCAGCACATTGTATGAGAAGGCCGCCGAAATCAGCAGCGCACCCATACCCATGCTGAGGATACCCCGCGAGCCGCGCAAACCCTTTGGGCGCAAGGATTCGACCAGTGTCAGACCTGCACCAATGATCGTCAGCGGGATAACCAGTAGCAAAATCGACCACTCTAAGGCATCAAAGCGCGGACGGTTCAGGTTGTCATACAACAAGCCGACGACAGGCAACAATACCGTAAAAAACACCCATACAAGTTCGATGCGCATAATGCTATGCTCACGGCGCACCGTGCGTATGATGTTATTCAGGATGAAGACAAAGCCGAAGACTGCGCCGATGGTAAAGAGAAATAGCCCCATATCCTGAGTGACCTGCTAACTTGACGGACGTATTGTGAAACTGTACACAAAATCTGTAAATCGTTGCTTAACGTATGGTGTTTGGCGTTTCATGTACAGAAGGGGTACAACTAAACGTATGAACCACACCACAGGAGGATTAACACATGGATTACGTGCGTTTAGGCAACACAGGCTTACACGTCTCGCGCATTTGCCTGGGCATGATGAGCTACGGTACACCCGAATGGCGCGATTGGGTGCTGACGGAAGAAGCCGGCAAGCCCATCGTGCAGCACGCCGTTGAAGCAGGCATCAACTTCTTCGATACCGCTGATATGTATTCACAGGGCGTCAGCGAGACGGTCACGGGCCATTATCTGCGTGAATTTTTCCCGAAGCGCTCAGAATATGTGCTGGCAACGAAGGTGTATTTCCCCTGGAACGACAAGCCGAATCAAGGCGGCCTGTCCCGTAAGCACATTTTTGACGCCGTTGATGCCTCGTTGCAGCGTTTGGGCACGGATTACATCGACCTGTATCAGATTCACCGCTTTGATTATCACACACCGATAGCAGAAACGATGGAAGCGCTGCACGATGTCGTAAAATCCGGCAAGGTGCGCTACATCGGTGCCTCTAGCATGTGGACGTGGCAATTTGCACAGGCGCAATATCTGGCAGATTTACATGGCTGGACGCGCTTTGTGTCGATGCAAAACCACTACAACCTGATCTACCGCGAAGAAGAACGCGAGATGAACCCGTTTTGTGTGGATCAGGGCGTCGGGCTGATCCCCTGGTCACCGTTGGCGCGGGGCTTCCTGGCGGGCAACCGCAAGCGCGGGGGTGGTGGCGACACAGCACGCTCTAACAACGACCCGATGGCCGACCGTTACTATTTCAACGATAACGCCTTCGATATTGTGGAGCGCCTGAAGGAAATCGCAGGTAAGCACGGCAAAAAGCCAGCACAGATTGCGCTAGCGTGGATGCTGCATAAACCCGGTATCCACAGCCCCATTATCGGCGCGACCAAAATGAAGCACCTGCAAGAGGCCATCGCAGCCGTAGCCATCCCGCTCAGCGACGAGGACATGCATTACCTGGAAGAACTGTATCAACCGAAGCCTATCATGGGCCACGCCTAGCCAACGCCTGCCCCGGCATCTGCCAGCGGCAGTTCTATCCAGAAGATCGAGCCGCCCTGCGGCGGGCAAAGCACACTGACGGCCCCGCCTTGCAGCTCCATCATCTGCTTTACAATCCACAGGCCGAGGCCGCTGCTGGTCTCGCCACCTGTGGGCTGGTTGCTGAGGCGCTTGAAAGGCTGGAAGAGCTTATCGCGTTCGTCTGCACGGATGCCGGGGCCTTCATCTGCAACCGAGAGCCGCCAGAAATTGCCTGCTGTCTCTGAGTAAACATGAATCTGTGAGTTGGGCGGGCTGTATTTAATCGCGTTGCTCAGCAAATTGCTAATGACCTGCGCCAAGCGGTCGGGGTCGGCCACAATGGGCACATTGTTCAGGTCATCAGGGCGTAGGCTGATGCGTTTGCTTTGTGCTGCGGCGACGTACTGGCCAAGCACGTCCTCCACAATCTCGACAGGCATCACAGGCCGCATATTGATCTGCATGGTGCTGATGTCCGTCTCGTTATCGAGGAAGCTGGTAATCACCGTCAGCATGGTGTCGATAATCGTATCGCCGCGCTGCACGAGGTCATGCACACGCGGGTTATCCCCCGTCACCTTGAATAGCAACCGATGCAACATGCGCAGGTTCGTTAGCGGACTGCGCAAATCATGGCTGGCAACCTGCATTAAGCGCTCTTTAATGCGGTTGGCTGTTTCTAATTGTTCGATGGTATTTTTGCGTTCATCCATCAGGCGCTTGAGCTTAAGCTGGGTGCTGACACGTGCGCGGATGACGTTGACATCGAAGGGCTTGGTGATGTAATCGTTGGCCCCCAGCTTCAGCCCGAAGGCGATCTGCTCGCTATCCGATAGGGCGCTGATGAGTATCACGGGTAAGTCGGCTGATTGTGGCGTCTCGCGGATAATCTGCAAGGCATCAATACCACCGAGGACGGGCATCATAATATCCAACAGCACGAGGTCATAATCCTGTGAAGCGATGGCCTGTAAAGCCTCTTTGCCGTTGCGTGCCGGTGTTACAGCGTGGTCGCGCATGAAGATGCGCTGTAGCAATTCCAGGTTTGCTGCTTCGTCGTCCACGATAAGCAGCTTAGGCGTCCACTGAGCCGTTGCTTCATGAGCCATAACATTCCTCAGTCGTCTATCAGACCATTACCCCATTGCATTATAGCGCGTTGATGCCTGCACGCATTCAAGAAATCGTTAAAACCTTGTATATGGTGATAAACAATTCAAAAAGTTCGCTAACTATGACAGGTGCAAGCGATAGCCATAGGCAATTTCGGTATGGTCGTCAACCTGATAGGTGCCCTGCATCGCACGCACGCAGCCCATGTGCTCATAAAAGGCGACGGCTGGCGCACGTGCCAGTACCCACACCCAGGCCGACGGGCATTTAATGGCACGCAGATTATTGATGCCATGCTGCCACAGCACACGCCCGATGCCATAGCCCTGATACTCTGGCAGCAGGTACAGCGCGGTAATCTCACCGTCCGGCTTGCCCCACAGCATCGCCATGCTGACGAAACCGACCACCTGGCCATCAGTCTCGGCTACGAATGTATGCAGGGACACACCCCGGTACTGCGCCCAGGAAGCATAAACCGACGCGCCATGCGAAAAGACGCGCTGTACCTCTGCTGCTGTAAAGATGTGGCTATAGGCTTGCCATCCGGCCTGATTTATCGACCAGATCGCGTGGTGGTCGTTTGGTGTCGCGCTGCGGATGTGTATCTGTGGGTGCTGTGTGTGCTGCTTGACGTATTCCATGTCGTTTTGTCAATCTAAATTGGTGCTTATGTCTGCTGTGCGTTTTTGCGGTTTCGTTTTGCCTACTTATTGTATCGGAATTCTAACAAAAGAACATAGCGCAATAGATACCCTCATGCCTGCTTAAAGGCTTGGCATCCGGTCTGGAACACGGGCAAGCACCTGCTACAATCCGTGCCACCTGACTTGAACGCGATGAACCAGCCTATGCGCCGACAACCGCATGATCTCGCCACAATCTGCTTGATAGCCTGTCTGTTGCTGCTCACGGCCTGTGAAGCCGCATCGGTGCAGGTCATCCCGACCGACCGCCCGACCGTCACGCCGACCTTCAGCCCATCGCCCACGCGCACACCCGCCGGTGCAGTCACACCGACGCAACGCCCGACGCAGGTCGCAGCACAAGCCACCAGTGGCCCATCACCCACGCCGCTATTCGGTGCAACGCGCACGCCATTACCAGAAAACTTCGCGACGGCGACGCGCAGCCTGAACCCGAATGCGCCGCGTATCGAATTCTTCACATCAGACCCGCTATCGGTGCAACCGGGCGAAACAGTGACGCTGTACTGGTCCGCACGTAATATCGACGGAGCGACAATCTATCAGGTGGATGCTGCTGCCCGCCTGCCGTTGTATGATGTGCCGCCGGATGGTAACCAGCCTATCAACACGCGCAGCAGTGACCGGGGTCAGCTTGAATTCGTGCTGGCGGTGGGCGAGGACAGTAACCGCGTTGAGCAAAGCATCGTGATCCCGTTGCAGTGCCCGGTGGAGTGGTTTTTCTCGCCGTCACCGGATAACTGCGCTGATACCGCGCCAACCGAAACGCGCATCATCGACCAGCAATTTGAACGCGGGCGCATGGTCTTTATCGAAGAGACGAACGCGATTTATGCACTGTTCAACGATGGCAGCAACCCGGCATGGCTGTCCTTTACGAATCGCTACGACCCCGAAATCCACGCCGAAAGCGACCCGAACTTCCCGTCGTCCCCGAACCGTGTGCAGCCGGTGCGTGAACTGGGCTTGCTGTGGCGCGGTAATGATGTCGTGCGCAATCGGCTAGGCTTGGGCACAGAGGAGCAGGTGGCGTTTGCCGGCTTCATCCAAACGTCTACGCTGGGCAGCAACCGCGAAAACCTGTATATCAGCAGTTCAACCAATGCCGTCTTGCACATCGTACCCGGACGTGAAGAATGGCAGATCATCGCACCATAGCAAATGCAGCAGGCAGGAGGTAAACGCACATGAGCCAAGCACGTAAAACCACCGTCGCCGTGATATTTGGGGGCCGCAGCGTCGAACATGACGTTTCGATTGTGACGGGCCAGCAAATCATGAAGGCGCTCGATGCCGCGGGCGATCAATACGACGCTGTGCCTGTCTACATCGCCCGTGATGGCCGCTGGTTTACGGGCGCTCCCTTACGTGACCTGAAGACCTTCGAGCAAGAGCCGATCAGCAAAACGGTGGGTGTCGCCCCTGCGTTGCTATCGCCGGATGTGCGGCATCACGGCCTGATTATCGACCCACTGCCGCAACAGGGCGCACTTATGCAACGTCTGCTGGGCCGTGAAGCGCGTAGCCGCGTGCAAAGAATTGATGTGGCTTTCCCGGCCCTACACGGCTCACACGGCGAAGATGGCACGCTACAGGGCCTGCTTGAATTGGCGGATATTCCGTATGTAGGTTTTGCCACGCTTGGCTCTGCGCTGACGAACGATAAAATCATCACCAAGCAGCTTTTGCAGCAGCACGACATGCCGGTGTTGCCTGCGGTCACGCTGACCCGTGCGGATTGGCTGGACGATGCCGAAGCAGCGCTAGAGCGCATCACAACGGCGCTGGATTGGCCTGTTTTCGTCAAGCCCGCCACGCTTGGCTCCAGCATCGGTGTCGCACGCGCCGCCGACGCGGACACACTGCGCAACGCCATCGACATCGCCGCCAGCTTTGATCGCCGTATTCTGATCGAACAAGCGCTGACGGGTGGCATCGAGATTAACTGCGCTGTGATGGGCTATGGCGACGATCTGCAAGCCTCGGTGCTGGAGCAGCCGCTTTCATGGTCGGATGTGCTGAGCTTTGAGGATAAGTATCTGCGCGGCGATGAGGGCATGAAAAGCGCAGAGCGCATCATCCCGGCACCCATCAGCGGCGCATTGACACAGCGCATTCAGGATTTGTCGTTGCGGGCGTTCATGGCGGTGGATGGACGCGGCATCGTGCGCATTGATTATCTGGTCAAGCCAGATGAAGCTGCCGTATACCTGAATGAGATGAACACATTGCCGGGGTCGCTGGCGTTTTACCTGTGGCAAGAGAGCGGCATGAGCCATGCGCAGGTGGTCACTAAGCTGGTGAAATTGGCGCAGACGGCCCACGCCGACAAGCGCCGCAACGTCTACGATTACAAGACGAACCTCGTTTCAGTTGCGGCGGCACGCGGCGCGAAGGGCGCAAAGGGCAAAATGCAAACAGGGGATAAAAAGCCCCTGGCAACGCCAGAAAACGCCTGAGTGCATCAGGGGCGCGACGACAAACCCACAAAGCGATAGCCCACACCATACTCGTTATGAATATAAGTCGGGTTTTTGGGGTCGGGTTCGATCTTGCGGCGCAGATGCGACACGTAAATACGCGGGTAGTGGTGCTCGCTGGTGTACTCTGCACCCCACACTACCTCTAGCAATTGCTGAAACGTCAGCACCTCGCCGGGGTTGCGGATAAAGGTCGCCAGCAGCTTAAACTCTGTTGGGGTCAGGCGCACCTCGTCGTCGTCGATATTTACGCGGCGGCTTTTGAGGTCAACCGATAAGTAGCCATCCTCAAAGCGCGTAATGGCCTCTATGGGGTCTTCGGCGGTACGTGCACGGCGCAGCAGCGCCTTGATGCGGGCATGAAATTCAATCTTGCCCAGGGGCTTCAGCATGTATTCGTCAGCGCCTCGGTTCAGCCCCTCCGCGATGTCCTGTTCACCAACGGCGTGCGCGGTCATCATCAATATCGGCACGTTAGAGACCTCGCGGATGCGCTCACATACGGTCAGACCGTCCATCATCGGCAACGACACATCCAACACCACCAGATCATGCCGTTGATCCTGAAACAGACGCAGACCTTCCAGACCGTTATGCGAAACAGCCACCTCGAAGTTATGCCGCTGTAGATCCAATTGCAATAGGCGCGATAGTTCCTCGTCGTCTTCGATGATTAACACACGTGGGTTCATCTGACAGGCCTCTCAGAGCGCGTTACAAATCCGTATGAATGCCCATTGTACCATCAAGGGCCACAGATGCGAAAGACGCTTGCAGGCCGCCGTTTCTGTGGCTAGCATCTGATTTCGTCTTGGTGCCTTTTACCGCCTGTGTTATGCTGACAACGTTCGTATGGGCCGATCTTAACAGGCGGGTAACAAACGCAATACGACATCGCTGCACCCGTTACCCAGACGTACCTGTATCATTAAACGGAAGTCTACGTGCCATATCGCTCAAGAAATAATCGCCACAAAAACGTACAGGTCGGTGTAGGCTGGTCCATGTGGGGCGGTTCGCCATCACCGCCGATTCATGAGCGCGTGCTGGATGCCATCCCCGGCTTCCTGGTGTGGCTGGCGTTTTTCTTCTGCATCGCCTGCGCTGTCGCCTTTCCGCGCACCCTGCTACTGATTGCCGCGCTGGTGGGCTTGTATTCGGCGTTGCGCTTCCTGTTCGCTGGCATTGCGAATTTTATGGGCCTGCGCCGCATTAAAAAATGGGAGCAAACCGACTGGCACCGTAAATATTGCGAGGAAAAGACCGACGACGCGCTTAACTGGGATGACGTACACCATGTGGTGATTATCCCAGCCTATAAAGAGCCGATGAGTGTGTTGCGGCGCACGCTAGACAGCCTGCAAGCGCAGTACGAAGCCGATAAACGCATAACGATTGTGCTAGCGATGGAAGCCGCCGAAGAAGGCAGCATCGAGAAGGCCGAGCAGCTTCAGGGCGCGTATCAAGCAGGTTTTGCACGTTTTCATTACACGGTGCATCCGCGTGGCCTGCCCGGTGAGATGCAATGCAAATCCGCGAACGAGAATTGGGCGGCGCGCTGGCTCAAACGTAAGTTGGTCAACGAGCAAGGCTACAATATTGACCACATCTGCATTACCACGATGGACGCCGATACACGCTGGCATCCACAGTTCTTCTTCGCGCTGACCTATCATTTTGCCATCGACCCACAGCGTTATACACGCTTCTGGCAAGCGCCAATTCGCTATCATGGCAACATCTGGAGCATCAACCCACTGCTGCGCATCGTCAACGCCTACGCCAGCGCACTTGAACTGGCCTATCTGGCCGCGCCCTGGTGGAAAGCGATGCCGATGTCGTCTTATTCGCTCAGCTTGCGCTTGCTGGACCATAGCGGCTACTGGGATGGTGATGTGATCTCGGACGAGTGGCATATGTTCATCAAGGCGTATTTTGCGCGGGATGGTGGCGTATCGTTGGTGCCGATTATGCTGCCCTTCATGGCGGATGCGACCATCGGCACCAATTTGATTGATGAGTTACGCGAACGTTACTCGCAA
This sequence comes from Anaerolineae bacterium, assembly GCA_034437615.1. GTDB lineage: Bacteria > Chloroflexota > Anaerolineae > Aggregatilineales > Phototrophicaceae > DAOTTW01. The sequence goes on from DAOTTW010000349.1 coordinate 23,202, forward strand.
TCCGTGCGCCATGCCTGGGGCAGCAAAGAAGTGGGCTATATGATCGCCAAGATGATCGACCACCCCGAAGTTGAATTCTGGCCTGCGTTCCGGCTGCTGATGCGCATCTCGCATGACATCATGCTGGCGGGTGCGGGTTGGGTCATCCTGACGCTAGGCTCGCAACTGCCCGTGCTGCTCTATCCAGAGATTGCACCGCTGCAATTGGGGCCGTTCTTCCAAAATCCAGCGCAAGAATTGGCCGACGCAGCAGCACGCCTGGCCGCTGACCCGACCTGGATTATGGTGATTACGGCGGCGACGCTGGTCGTCATCCTGGGCATTGTCTTCTGGTATCAAGATGTGATCGTGCGCCCCCCGCGTGATACCAAGCCGACCTTACGCGAAAGGCTATGGACGCTGCTTAGCTTCCCGTTGTTGCCTGTGCTGACCTTGCTGGTGCTGGCCTTCCCTACCATACAGGCACAAACCCGCCTCATGCTTGGCATCCCCTTGCGCTTTCGTGTGACGAAGAAGATTTAAGCCGCGCAAGCCACATCTAATGAATTTCTAGGCTATACGGCGCTAGATTGCCGCATTCTCTCTGGTTTCATGACGCGCTCAACTCTATCATAGGTGCAATGCGTCGGGATGACGCAGATGCACAGTGAGTAAAGGGTTCTGCGAAACCATGCAGGAACGAGTACAAAAAATCCTGGCACGCGCCGACTTCGGATCGCGCCGTGCGTGCGAGGACATCATCGAACAAGGGCGCGTCCGCGTAAATGGCACTATCATCACAGTTGGCGACAAAGCCGACCCGAACACCGATACTGTCACTGTTGACGGCCAGCGCGTCAAAGCCGAGCAATACGAGCCACGCTACATCGTCTTCAACAAGCCCAAGAACGTCCTATCCACCAACAAAGCGCCGGACGGCGACGACCGCCCGACAGTACGCGAACTAATCAAGGTTGAGGGGCATCTGTTTACGATTGGCCGCCTGGACGCTGAAAGCGAGGGGCTGATGGTGCTGACCAACGATGGTGATACAGCACACAAGCTGGCACACCCCAGCTTTGAGCACACCAAAACCTACAAGGTAACGGTCTACGGCACCCCAAGCGAGGATACACTCACGCAATGGGAACGCGGCATTTGGCTGGATGGCAGCCGCACAGCGCCGTGTTTCATCAAGGTGATGGACCAGGATAAAAAGACAACCACGCTGCGCATCGTCATGATTGAGGGGCGCAAACGGCAGATTCGCCGTATTGCCCGTATGCTAGAGCATCCTGTCAGGCGGCTGGTACGCACCCACATCGGGCAATTGGGTATGGGCACGCTGCGCAAGGGCGCATGGTATGAACTCGATGATGTCGAAATTGAAGCCATGCTGATGCCTGCCGAAGAAGTGAAGTTCATCCGGCGCAAGCATCGCAAGCCGCGCAACACCAACCATTACAAGGACGCCAAGAAGGATAATCATCCAAAGGGCAAGCCGGGCAAACGCCGCTGACACGCAAGACAGCTAAGCCTATGAGATAACCATGAGCACACTCACCAGCGTACAGGAATTTTTAGCGGCACAAGCAGGCTTCGACAAGCGGCGGCGCTACCTGCGCCCGTTGATGCGCAACGTGCTGCGGCTCGCGATGACGATTGACAGCGCCGGACACGAAAACATCCCGCAATCCGGCCCCACACTGCTGATGATGAACCACATGACGTTCTTCGACCCAGCAGTGATAACAGGCGTCGTCAGCAAGCGCTACGTTATCTCGATGTCGAAGGCTGAATTGCTGGATAGCTGGTTCCCGCGCACGCTGGTCAAGCTCTGGGGGCAATTCGTCATCAATCGTGGGCAGATTGACCGCAACGCCCTGAACAGCGCCATCGAACTGCTGAAAGCGGGCCATCTGGTGATGATGGCCCCGGAAGGCACACGCCACCCGGAAGGTTTGCAGGACCCACACGACGGCCTTGTATACATTGCGCACAAAGCAAACGCGGTTATCGTGCCGACGGCGATTGTCGGCATTGTGGGCTATCAGCAACGGCTGAAACGCCTGCGCCGCATTCAGGCGGTGGTGCGCTTTGGGCCTGCATTTCGCTTCAAAACGGACCCGAACGAGCGGCTAAAACGGCTGCAACGCGGCGAAATGATGCACGAAGCCATGTACCAGCTTGCCCGCACGATACCCGACACATATGCCAGCAATCGCGGCGTCTTTGCGAACCTCGAAAACGCTAGCACACGGCACCTAGAATTTACAAAGACAGGCTAACCACAAAGTCACCATGTCAAAGACACAGGCAATCCAGAGCCACACACACAACGGCCTGAAATACTACTATTCTGCGGCGTGGGATGGCGTCAAGCACGGCATCTTCACGCGGCAGGGCGGCGTCAGCCTAGCGCCATATACCGGCTTAAACGTCGGCGGCACGGTAGGCGATGATCTGGCGGCAGTGCGCGAAAACCATCAGCGCATGTACAACGCGCTAGGTGTAGACCCCGCACGCGCCTGCACCACCTGGCAGGTGCACGGCGCAGATGTCGTACTCGCACAGGGTCCGGTTCCGGGCCGCAAATGGCTAGCGCGCGCCGACGCCATCATCACAAATCAGCCGGATACGCCTTTGGTTATGCGCTTTGCGGATTGCGTGCCGTTGCTGTTCTTCGACCCCGTGCAGCGTGCTATCGGGCTGGCTCATGCGGGCTGGCGTGGCACCGTGCAAGGCATGGCCGCCAATACCATGCTAGCGCTGCAACAAGCCTACGGCAGCCGACCCACCGACATGCGCGTGATTATCGGGCCGAGTATCTCCGGCGCTAAATTTCAGGTGGGCGAAGAGGTCGTACAAGCTGTAGAAGACCATTACAGGACGCTGGATGGCCTGATGCAGCGCGACCCCGCCGACAACAGCGCCTATGTAGACCTGTGGGCCGCTAATAAGCTCGATTTACTGCGCGTCGGTGTCTTGCCAGAGCATATCGAGGTCAGCGGCTTGTGCACATACACGCGCACTGATGAGTTTTTCTCGCATCGCGCAGAACACGGTAAGACCGGACGCTTCGGCGTTGTCTTGTCACTGTAGCTAGAATCCCCAAAATACCATGACCACATCGACAGTTATTGCAGATAACATCAAACGTGTGCAAGATCAAATTGCGGATGCGTGCGCCAGAGCCAAGCGCGATCCAGCCGAGGTGACGTTGGTCGCCGTAAGCAAACGCAAGCCCGTCAGCGCGATTCAGGCAGCGCTTGCCGCAGGTGTGCAGCATTTCGGTGAAAACCGCGTCGAAGAAGCCAGCGAGAAAATCCCACAGGTGCGAGCCGATGCCCCGCAACCGATCTGGCATATGGTCGGGCATATTCAGAGCCGTAAAGCCAAGCAGGTTGTGCCGCTGTTCAACGTGGTGCAATCGGTGGATAGCCTGAAATTGGCCAAAAAGCTGTCGTCATTGGCGCAAGAGCAGCATTTGCTGCTAGATGCCTTGCTAGAGGTCAACACATCTGGCGAGGCCGAAAAATACGGATTTGCGGCGCATAACTGGCAAGCTGATGCTGAGGTGCGTGCAACATTATGGGATGAAATGCGCGAGGTGTTGGCCTTGCCGAACCTCAACGTGCGCGGCTTGATGACAATGGCCCCATTTTATGAGGATATGCAGGCGACGCGCCCGACGTTTGTGGGCCTGGCAGAACTGCGTGCAGCGCTATACGCGGATTTTTCGGCTGATCTGCCGGAGCTTAGCATGGGGATGACGAATGATTACCCGGTGGCCATTGAAGAAGGGGCAACGCTGATTCGCATTGGCCGCGCTATCTTCGGGGAGCGCGATTAGCGCCCTTTACAGGATGGCGTTCACACTTTCTACGGAACTTTTGCACAAAATGCGCTATAATCGAGGTTGTCTGTAAATTGTAACGGAGAACGACACATGATACTGGCATTACTGGCATGGGCACTGCAAATTTACTTCTACATTATCCTAGCCCGTGTGATCCTAAGCTGGTTCCCGAATATTGACCGCAGCAACCCAATCGTGAAATTCATCCACGATGTAACCGAGCCTGTGCTGCGCCCAGTACGCGAAGCCCTGCCGCAATCCGGTGGCATCGACTTCAGCCCGATGGTCGTCACAATCGGCATCTGGGTGCTGATGCAGGTGCTCTTCGGCCTGTAAACCGTAGCGGCAATTTCCACGATCTATAGCTTCTACAGGTACGGGTTATCCCTCGCCGGAACCGCGTCTTACAGTGCGCAAAAAGCGAAAGACGCGGTTTAATCCCCACATGCGCCATTTGATAGAACCACAGGAAAACGTGGACGATAGAAATCGGTCATCGTTGTGGTTGCTGACATCGTAACCAACTTCAAGGATAGCGTCCCTGCGGTTTACAAGGGTAAGGAGCGCATCATTAAAACAATCAGTCAACACATATTGTTTAGCGGCCTGCTATTACTGCTGTTTCT
>DAOTTW010000350.1:0-3170 GCA_034437615.1 Anaerolineae bacterium
GGTCAGTATGCAGTCGGGGTCTTCAGCCTAGATACGGCAACACGCTCTAATACGTCGGGCGTGGTGCAGGTTACATTAAGTCGCTAGCAACGTGGCCCATTTAGTCTGCTACTGCACATGATACCGGGCTGGTTCAGCTATACTCAGCAATCAAGCCCAGAACTCTTACGCAAACACCTCATACGCAATAAGCTTCAACTCCTCAGCGCTGATGTGATCCAGCACGGTTTCACGCGGCACGACATCGCGATACAGTTCGTTCGCCACGAAGAATTCATCCAATTCGTGTACGAGCTGTTGCTGGTTCTGCGTTTCGCCATAAGCGGCACGGATTTGCTTGAGCGTCTTGTCACGCTTGAAAGCATCCAACGGGATATTTTCGATGACACTCAATACACGATCTCGTACATCTGCCGCTACCTGTTCGGCGTCAGTGTCGTCAGCAGGTAGCAGCGTAAGCTGTCGCAGGGCGGCCTGTAGTTCACGGTTGATAGGGCCTAAGCGCTGTGGGATGCGACGTGTGCTGAGCGCGGCTTTGATTTCACGCAGCACGTCGCTGGTTGCCGTATCGAGATGATCGAAGATGTCAAAGTCCGGCGGCATGGTGCGTGGTTCGTCGCGTGGTACCTGCAAGTAACGGTAAATACGGCGTTTGTCACTGATGATCTCGCCATCCGCCGCATAAACGCGCCAGAAATGGCGATCACCTGCCTGGAATGCGAAGAATACCCCCGATGGTCGCTGACTTTGTGCGATGCCTGAGCCTATGCCCAGTGGAATGGCCTGGATTTTTTCCATGCCCATCTCCTGTAGATACAGCATGAGTGGGAACTTCATCTCGTCGGTGGAGACCAGTTCGATTTCGCGTTCCAGTTCGTCAATGACGGATTGGTCAGCAATGCGCAGCCGTCGCAATTGTTCCAGTGAGCGTGTACTGATGATTTCACCGAGGATGCTGGCATCCAGGCCGACGGTGCGATCAATGTCACGGATGCGATCTTGCAGACGCTGAACCAGTCCAAGCAGGCTTTCCAACCCTTGTTGTGGGAAGCAGTTGAAGATGTCGAGTTCCTCGAAATCTGTGCCCAGGCGGTCAATACGGCCTGCGCGCTGGATCATGCGAATTGGTGTCCAGTGCAGATCATAGTTGATGATGACGCCTGCATCCTGCAAGTTCTGGCCTTCACTGAGCACATCGGTGCTGATGAGGATGTCAATCTCTGGCGCTTCTGGCGTGATCGGGGACGGTTCGCCCTCAACGAGATTGGCTTCAGGGGCGAAGCGCTTGACCAATACCTGACGGCGTTTGGGGTCGGTGCCGCCGTGTATCGTTTCGATAGTCGGTGCGGTTTCCCAGGTGGATTGCCAGCCAGCATCGGCACAAAGCTCATCGTAGACATATTGCGCTGTGTCTTGATAGTAGCTGAAGATCAGTACCTTGCGGCCTGCTAACTCACCGCTGAGCAGTGCCTTGACCTGTGCCAGCTTCGCATCGCGCTTGCGCTCATCGTCTTCCTGTTGTACGCGCTCCACATCCCGCAGAATGCTATCCAGCGCCTTCATATCGCGTTCGAGTTCGCGGCGGATAGATGGCAAATCATAGTCACGGATGTCGGCTTCATCTAATGTCGCGATGATGGCGTCAATCTCATCCTGCACATCGTCTTCCATTGCTTGCAACGCCAGCAGACGCCGATTGGTCGCTGAATCCAGCAAACGCTCGTGATTGACCAGAAAATCGTAGAAGCGCTCTTGATATTGCTGCTGACGCCGGATGCTGGTCGCAAATGCCGTCATTGAGCTTTCTAGGCGCTTTAGATACAGCGTTTTCAGCAGGCCAACCAGCGCATTGGAATACTGCCGCTGGAATTCGACCAGCTTATCGACCTGATCTTCATGCCGATACTGCTCGATGTTGAAGCTGATGAGCGCCAGATTTTCGATGCGAGCGACGATCTTATCGTAGAAGCCGTCGTAAGTGCCTTGCAGATCGTACTCAACGGTGTGCAGGTGGCGCTCAGGGAAGCGGATGATACCCTTGCCAGGCAGCCGAATCTCTTCACCCGCACGCTGACGCTCTTTGACATCGTTGCGACTGCGGCGCACCATAACCTGTTCCAGCAGCGCGAAAATATCCGCGCCACCGTCTTTCACCTCGCGGAAGAAGCCGCGCAGGTTGCGAATGCCATATTCACGGAAGAAGCCATCCTGTGCCCGTGTGATGAACGATAGCTGGTTGTACAAATCCCAGATGGAATTGTTGATTGGCGTAGCGGTCATCAGGATGACGATGGTATCGGGATTGCCAACCGATAGCATCCGTAGCAGGTTCATGTAGCGGTTGGTGTTCGGGTTGCGGAAGTTGTGGCTTTCATCGACCAGTACCACATCGTAGCCCTTGTAGGCTTTCCAATCGAACGACTCGCGGCTGACGGCCTCCTGTGAGATGACATCGGCCTTGATGCCGTATTCATCCAGCTTGGGTTCCCACACCAGATCGCGCAATTGCGCAGGGCAGATCACCAGACCCTTCGGGATGTGCCCCTTACGTCGTTTGCCCAGCACGTAATGCTCTAGCAAGCTCATGCCGATGTAGGTTTTGCCCAGGCCGACGGCATCGCTGACGATGACGCCACCATGCCGATCAATCAGGCGGATGGACTCACGCAGCCCTTCCTGCTGGAAACTGGCAAGCTCCACGCCCAGACGTGCCTCGACGCTATCCGGCAGGATGCGATCACGGAAATATTCGTACAACACCTTGCGGAAGGCCGTCAATTGTTGCAGGGCATCACCCAGTAAGCGCCAGATGGCAGGCTCGAAGAAGCCGCTGGCGATGTCGAGTTCGCGTTCTTCGCCCTGTGTGATGAGGCTATTCAGGACGTGGTGCAGCAGGCGTTCGTCGGATGTGTTGTCGATGTAATCAGGTGAATGGTAGGGCATTGGATTCTTGAACCTTGTCATCTGGTTATACTGGACGTTCACGCACATGCACCATATCGCGGTTGCTGACAGGGCGTACCTGTGCTGCGTCCACCGTGACCACATCTAGAGTGCGACCATCCAGCGCGAAAATCTCAAGCTCATAGGCCTTGCCATCGGCGTAGATGTGGACGACCACGCCGACATCACCTGCCTTGAGGCCGTGTTCGGCTAAATCGGCAGTTAGT
>DAOTTW010000351.1:0-5582 GCA_034437615.1 Anaerolineae bacterium
GGTAGCGGACGCAGCAAGCCGCGTCCCTACACAGCCGTTTTGGACCGTAGGGACGCCATTCTTGGCGTCCGGGGCGGCGCAAGCCGCCATAAAATACAGTCAATCATGAAATACCTACCCTTGAGAACTTAATCCCCCTCTCCCGACCACCGCTACGCGGCTAGGAGAGGGGGAAGCAGGCTGCAAAAAGCCCCTCTCCATCTGTGTCTGGGATAGTTCGGGAGAGGGGTTTGGGGTGAGGGCTGAGTAGTCACCGTTAGTCGAAGTAAGCCGAGTTACGATGCAGGTAGATGTGCTCGGCGTCGATGCGGCGCTCCTGGACCAACTCGCCCGCGTCATTTTCGACCAGCAGCGGCAGCGGTTCGCCGTTTTCGTCTAGCTGCACCTGACCTGCGTTAATCACAACACCGTCCCAGCTAATCACGACATCCGCACGGCGCAGACTATCCTGCGATTCCGTGATGACGATAGCGCCCCACGCATTCGTTAGTTGCTCGTCGTGCTCGTGGATCATGTGATCGAGTTCGGCCAGCACGTTCAGCAGTTGCGGCGCTTCGTCCGGCACTGTGCGGAAGCTACCCGGCAGCGCACCGACATAATCATCCAGCAGCTTTTGTCTGTACTGCTCGTATTGGCCGTTCGCCTCTATCTCTGCAACGAAGCTCTCGATTGCGCCACGCGGGTCCTCAGCGCCAAGCTGCGCGGTGGTGTACATGCCCGGTGCCAGTTGGTCGAAGGGCACGGTACGCATCGGCCCGACGTGGTTATGTGCCGGTTCCATCGTCAGTTCGTGCAGCACCTCGGTTTCTGCGGCAGTCGAGACGGCGAATTCCGGCAAGCCCATGTAGCTAATCACGGTGGTGAAGGACACCAGCAGCATCGCAAGCGTCAGCGTCCAGCGGCGGTGTGCATAGCGGCGGCTCTTGGTCACATCCAGATAGGGCAGCAAGGACAGCGCACCCAGGGCCAGCGTCGGGAAGAGAATGCCCCAGAAGAACTTGTCACCGAGCTTCAGCGCACCCTGAATCCATAGGAAATACCAGGGGGCTGTCGTGCCGAGTGGTGTATTCTGCGGGTCGGCGTGGTTTTCCAGCGGCGCATGATAGAACCAGACGCACAGCACCACCATAATGAAGGTCGTCACGCCAATCCACATCACCTCGTTGGTCATCACGTCGGGGATGTAGTATACGCGCTTATCCAGCGGCACACGCTTGGCGGTATCCTCACCGATGTTTTCAAGCTGCGGCGGCAAGCTGTGGCCGTGAATAATCACCTTGTAGTAATGCACGCCCGTAAAGATGAACAGGAAGATCGGCAGCAGCAGCACATGCGCCAGATAGAAGCGCAGCAGACCGTTCGCGCCCAACTCCGGGGCACCGCGCACGATCAAGTTGACCTGTTCCCCGATAACAGGGGTTGCCTCCGCCATTGATGCGCCGATGGTCACCGCCCAGAGCGCCAATTGATCCCAGGGCAGCAGATAGCCAGTAAAGCTCAGTAGACCCGTGATAACGAGCAGGATCACGCCCGTAAACCAGGTGAATTGTCTGGGCTTTTTGTAGCTGCCGGTGATCCACGTTCGCATCATATGGAGCGCGACGATCAACACCATCGCCTCTGCGCCCAGGCGGTGCAGGTCGCGGACGAACTGGCCAAGCGGCACGTTGCTGAGGATGTTCAGCATGTCGCCATAGGCGATTTCCGGTGAGGGCGTATACCAGAACATCAGCAACACGCCGGTAATCGTCTCGAAAAACACAAAGTAGGTCGAGAGCCAGCCCAGGCGGAATGTCGGATAAACACCCGTCATATCACGATGAAAGTAGCCAGGGCGCATGTGCATCCAGAAGCCATCCGCATGAGGTGACAGGCGCGGGTTCGGACGGCGGCTAGGCGGCTCACCACGCAGCGCTTCGCGGATGTCCTGAATATTCATACCTGCGGTTAAGCGCTCGACGGTTTCGTCTACGCCCTCATAAACGGCCTTTTTGAGACCTTTCGCCTTGATGTCGTCTAAAAACGACGGAAATGGAAGAATTGACATGCAATCAATGACCTTTACTTTACGCCTTAAGTCCAGTTGCGGTGCGATACCTGTAAATCACGTCACGATCTCAGTGTTGCATTATGCCTCTGTTGCGGCTGCTTCGGCGTTGCCGACGCCCAGTACGCGGTTGCCTGTATTCACGCGAATCTCCGAGATTGTCTTGCTCGGATCAAGCGGAATGGGGCCGCCGTCCTCAGGCGTTTCGGCGGTCGTGCCATCGTTGTAGACCACTGTCGTGCTGAAGCGATCCAGCGCACGCGGTGCCGGACCTTCGATGTAAGCGCCATCCCCCGCGAACTTCGACCCATGACAGGGGCACGCAAAGCGGTTATTCGTCGTCTCCCAGCGTGGCAGACAGCCCAGGTGCGTGCAAACGCCGTACAGCGCCAGCAGCCCATCGTCGGTGTTGCTCACATGGAAGCGGCCAGAGGGCACAGAGGTCGGTGGCGCGTCTACTGGCGGCAAATCTGCCGGGTTAAACGGGAACACACCGCCGAATTCACCTTCACGGAAGCGCGGGAAGATGAACCAGATGAGGCCCGCTGTGGCCTGACCGAGTAGCAGCACAATCGACGCGCCCCAGATGTAATACAGAAATTCGCGCCGACTGGGTGCGGCAACGGATACAGCCTGCTCTTGTTGCCCGGTTTGGCTGGGTTTTGCGATGCTAGCGCGTGATGCAGTAGCCTGTGATTTTGTCGCTGTCGCCATTGATGATTGCTCCTTAGTTTTACTGAGCCGTGCGACGGATTACGGTAATTTGAATGATCGCTGACACGTCAGAGTGCAATGAGCATAACAAATTTATGAGTGCACGATGAGTATGCGAAAAATGTCACAAGTCCAGCGCGTAAAATATATCACAAGCATTTGGGCGTGTCAAAGCGCGATTCTGGCTAATTAAGAAGTTGTAGGCTGTTCACGATTATGTGCCTGTAAGCGGCTGGCTATGAGCGGGGTACGCACGAACTTCGCTCGCCTATTATGTCGTGCCCATTATATGCGTGCGGCTGCCTGGGTGCTAGATAAACGTGACGGATTTCGCAAGGCAGTATTGTACACATTGCCCTAACGCGCCATAATACAGGCATGGCGATTCAAAAACTAGCACACGGACGTGTTACCTGGCTGAATATTTCTGACCCGACGCCCTCGGATGTCAACGACCTGCGGGAGATGTTTCCCTATATCCACCCGCTGAACCTCGAAGATGTCAGCAGTGTGATCGAACGACCCAAGATCGACACCGACGAGAATTACCTGTTCGTGGTGATGCACTTTCCGTTGTATGACAAGCGCACCTCGCTATCGCGTGCCCGCGAAGTGGATTTGTTCATTGGTCGCGGCTACCTCGTCACCATACACGACAATTCGCTGAAGCCGCTACAACGCCTGTGGGAGCAGTGTCAGGTAGACGAGATGCAGCGTCAGCGCATGTTGGGGCGCGGCGCGAACCACGCCTTTTACACGGTGATCGACCAACTGGTGGATTATGTGCTGCCGATTGTGTCGAAGGTGGATACCAACATCCGCACGCTAGAAGAAGACATCTTCGTCGGGGATACGCGGCAGGTCATCCGCGACATTTCGCTGGTGCGGCGTGACATCATCGCGCTGCGGCGCATCGTGCGCCAACAGGTGCCCATCATCGAGAATTTGGAGCGAATCGACCATCCCATCATCACCGAGGATTTAGAAGAATACTTCGGGGACATCGCCGACCACATCCACCGCGCCCGTGACATGATCGACGAAAATTACGAGATTATCAACAACCTAGCGGATACAGCATCGACGCTGGCCAGCCACCGCATTAACGAGGTCATGCGCATCCTGACCGTGATTTCGGTGATTATGCTGCCGCTGACGCTGATTTCCAGCATTTACGGCATGAACGTGCCGCTGCCACTGGAGGACGACGCGACCAGCTTCTTTATCATCGCTGGCCTGATGTTGCTGGTGACCGTCGCCATGCTGTATTGGTTTCGGAGGCGAGACTGGCTATGAACGTGACGCCGCTGGGCGAGCCGCTGATGATTGCCGACGATGCAGCCCTGCTGCGAATCGCACAGAAGCTAGCCCAGGAACCCCTGCTCGCCATCGACACCGAATCGAACAACATGTACGCCTATCAGCCGCGCATCTGCTTATTTCAGGTCTCTACGCGCAAAGCAGATTACATCATCGACCCGCTGAATATCAACGACATGCAGCCCTTCGGTGATCTGCTGTACGATGAGCGCATCGAGAAGGTCTTTCATGGCGCAGAATACGATCTGGCGGGCATCAAGCGCGATTATGATTTCGACCTGCGCAACCTGTTCGATACGCTGCTGGCGGCACGTTTGCTGGGTCGGGATGCGCTCGCGCTGAATGACATCGTGCAGGCTTATTTCGGCGTCGAGATGGACAAGAGCCACCAGCTTGACAACTGGGGCAAGCGCCCACTGAGCCGCGACAGCCTGCGCTATGCACAGATGGACACGCATTATCTGCCGCCGCTGCGGGATGCGCTGCACGCTGAGTTAGCCGCCAGCGGTGATCTGCCGCAAGCGCTGGAAGTCTTTGAGGATTACACGCGGGTACGGCTGAAAAACACGGATTTCGACCCAGAAGGCTACTGGAAGATCGGCAAGTCGCGCAAGCTCAGCCGCCGACAACTGGGCGTGCTGCGCGAATTATATCTGCTGCGTGATGAATTGGCCCGCCGGGACGATTTGCCCGCGCACAAAATCATCAGCAACCGCACGCTGGTGGAGATGGCCAGCCGCCCACCCCGCAACAACTACGACCTGGCCTATCACATCCAATCGAAGGACATCCGCCTGTTCGGTGAGCAGATCTTAGCGGCGGTGCATCAGGGCTACACACAGCAACCGCCGCACCCACCAGGCCGCAAGTCAAGCCAAGATCGGGCGCTGACATCCCGTTACAACATGCTGCACAATTGGCGCAAGGAACGCGCCCGCGAACGCGACGTTGAGGCCAATATCGTCGCTAGCAAGGCGCTGCTGTGGGAATTGGCAGAGGAACTGCCACAGGACGCCGACGAATTGGCGCAGATTCGCGGCCTGGGGGTATGGCGCATCGCCCAATATGGCGATTCGCTGCTGGATGTGCTGCGTCACCTGCGCCGCAGGAAAGACACCTGATGGACCTTTGCGCCCCGCGTGCCATCTGTGGTTTAATTAATCCCATAACGAGACAGGAGCCAGAACATCATTATGGTAGCCGAAAGCCCCTTCGCCAGCGAATGGCGCAAATGCCTACGTGAACACTATAAATACGTCATCCGCAATGCAGACGCCGTAACGCAGGTCACATTGCCCTCGGTGCTGGATGAGGCCGGGTTCCGCGATGACGACCTGCGCGGGATTGAGCGCGAAGCCACGATGCACGTCGATGATGCACCAGCGGATTTTGTGCCGGGGCCACATCCAGCAGAATGCACCTGTACGCTCTGCACGGAGCAGGGTCAGGCGTTGCTACAGGCGGGCCATGATGAGGCAGGCCAGCCGTTAAGCGCGGAGCA
>DAOTTW010000352.1:0-5187 GCA_034437615.1 Anaerolineae bacterium
GTTTCAGTTCCCCGTAGGGATTGTGGAGTCACACGACCAGTTGGTGGAGAGACGTGGGTTCTAGGGATCGTCGTTTCAGTTCCCCGTAGGGATTGTGGAGTCACACGACTCGTCATAACTGACGACCCAGAGACTGAGGAAAACGCGTTTCAGTTCCCCGTAGGGATTGTGGAGTCACACGACCCTTGTTTGACTCCATACGCATATCATACCCGTATCGGGTCAAATGCGCAACCCTGCGCATCGACTTAAAAATCTTCCGGGCATTATAAAAAAGAAACCAAAAACGGTGGGATCGGGGTCTGTTGCGGGGCGTTTGCGGGCGCTGATAAGGGGGTTGCGGGCTGCAAAAGCGCTGCTGGACGGGTCAAATGCGCGTTTTCCGGCCTCGTGTCACGTTTTCGGGGGGTCTGCAATGGTCTGTCAGCCGCTTGTTAAGCCTGAAATTAGCCTGGCGTTTGCCGTGTTGCCGCCAGCCAGAAACGCAAAAACGCCAGCAAAGGCGCTGGCGTCATGGAAAAAAGGTAAAATGTAGTAGCCTGGTCGGAGACACGGGCGCGTCAGATGATCTCGGCGTCCTTGAGGAAGTTCAGCTTGGCCTTGTTGCCTAGCGTCCGCACGCGGCTGATGTCCGCCTGATTAAGCGGATAGAAGCGCACATCGTCCTCGTCTTCGTCGATCTCCTTACGCAGCTTGCCTTCCAGCGTCATCTGCTGGCGGTCGCTGATGTCGCATTCAAACACGCTATATTGAGCACGTCTGCCGTAGCTCAGCAAGATGTTCATCACCTTGCGGCGGCGCTTGTCGCTTATGATGTCGTAGCTCACAATCCAAAACATGATTATGTGACCCCAAGCACCCAATGACGTCCAGCAGAGGCTTCGGCAGCCAGCGTATCGGCTAGCGCGTTGTCCTCACGGGGGATGTGCTTGTAGCGCACACGCGGGAAGTGGCGTGCGAGCTGGCAAGCCTGCCAGTGTAGCGGCTTCAGGTCATTACTTTTCACGGCGAAGGTGCCGAGCATCTGGTTGACCACGACCTCGCTATCGGCGCGAATCTCCACAACATCTGCTCCCAGCCGTGCTGCTATTTGTAGGCCAAGCAACACAGCAACATATTCGGCCTCGTTGTTGGTCATGCGTTGCAAGCGCTGGTTTTCCAGATGCAACAGCTTGCCTGCGGCATCCAAAATCACGACACCTGCTCCTGCTCCTTGTGGCGTCAGTGAGCCATCGGTGTAGATGGTCAATGTACTAGAACGGGAAGTCGGGGTCATGGGCGTCATCCTCGTTGGCATCGGCATCTTCGTATTGCAGCAAGCGCCGCATTGGGATCGGTTCGGCTTCGTTCGCAGCGTCATCCAGCAAATCGCCGCGCCGAATCGCTGCGCTCAGCGTTTCGACTTCGTGACGTGTGATCGCCAGCATTCCGTTATCAAACACGATCAGCGAGCGCTGCGGGTAGCCATAGGTCATGTTGATAACGTTGTAGGGCGGTGTCTCTTTGAGTAAACGCTTGATGGGTGCGGATTTCAGTGACACCACCATCAGCACACGCTGCGGATTGATGCAACCACTTTCGCCCATCGACATCAGGTTGGGTATCATCGGTTTCGCTCCTTTACTGTAATTGCACGGTTTCATAGTCGATGGCCCGGCCCTCGACAATCCAGCGCATCTGACGCGCCTGATTCTCGATCACATTGCGATAGGCCGTCTCGCCCTGCGACATAGGATGATAGATGCGCTCCGATAGACGGTGCTCATAGGCTGCAATCAAGGTTTGGCGGCCTTCTTGCGTCAGTCGAATCGGCAAACCCGCGTCTTCAGTGGCTTCAAAGTCAGCCAGTGTGATGCCGCCCTGCATGACTAACGTCAGCACCACCACATCGCAAATAGATGGGCGAAACTCTTCCATGACATCCAGGGCTAGCGACGGACGGTTGTCTGCTAATGCATGAAAGAAGCCAAACGATGGATCCAGACCGACCAGTTGTAGACGTGTTTTGACATCTTTCAGCAGCAGTGTGTAGGCATAACTCAGCAGCGAGTTCGCCGGATCAGGTGGCGGATAGTATTCGCGCTTACGGAAGCCCCACTTGCGGGGAAAGAAGGTGCGCACGCCATCGAAGTAGAAAGCGGCGGCTTTGCCTTCGTAACCGCGCAGTTGATCCAGGTCACGGGCTGCTTGCACTTGCTTGAGCATATCCAGCATCCCACGTAACGCTTTTGCGGCCTGAGCGTCTTCTTCGGCGCGGCGTTGCAGCACCACCCGCTGATTGTTGATCTTGCCGACCACGATCTGACGGGCGATTTCCAGGCTGCGTTGTGGATTGTTGCATAGGTCGATTTGCTGGCGGCGCAGGTTGGCGAACTTCGTCTCTGATCTATCGTAGCGGTAGTTGAATGTGCCCGTCGTGGTCAGAAAAACGACGTCAATGCCCTGCTTGACCATGTATTTGCCTGCTTGCGTCGTCACCTGCACATTACCCACTAGCACAAGTTGCTCAATCTGCATCAGTGGCAGCTCCTTGAGCGTATCCTTACCTTTGGTGATGTGCAGCAGGCCGCCTTTCTTGCGCACGACGGCCCCTTGCTCCTGCACATAAACTTGCATGTCTGTGCCCTTTCGCTATTTGGTTTTCTGAACGGTATCGGCCTGAAAGGCGTGGCCCAGAAAGGCGAAACCTTCATCAAAGGTGACGATGCGTGTCTTGCGCATGTTCAGCTTCAGCTTGAGGTTCTCCAGTGAACGGCGTGCGACATCCAGGCTCCACACGGCAATGTCTTCTGATGTACTCAGCGTGATAAAGTCATCGGCAAAGCGCACCAGTTGCGATTGGGGCAGGGATGCCAGCATCATCTCATCGAAGCGGTGCAGGTACAGGTTCGCCAACAGCGGCGAGATCACACCGCCCTGCGAAACCGCAGCAATCGCACCCACTTCGCGGTCAATTGGCGTGTGCAGCCACTGCTCAACCAGTTGCACCACACGCTCAACAGGCACGAGCCGCTGCACCTGTCCCAGCAACAAATCCAGGTCAATCGAGCCGAAGCAATCGCTGATGTCGGCGTCCACGACCCAGGTATAGCCAGCGTTACGATGTTGCACCACAACACTTACAGCCTGCTTAACTGAACGACCCGGACGAAAACCGTAGCTGCAATCCAGAAAATGTGCTTCCATAATGGGCGTCAGGTAATCCACGACTACCCGTTGCGCCACCTTATCGCGCACCGACCACACTTGAATGGGCCGCAGTTTGCCGGATTTCTTCGGGATGAAGAACTGATGCACGGGTTGCGGCATGTACGTGCCGCCGATAATCTGCTGCCGCAAGCGATTGAGTTCCTGATCGAGGCGGGCGGCAAAGGCATCTAAGGTCATGCCATCTGTACCCGCCGATTTGCCACTACGCCGTACCTGGTGCCAGGCACGGCGCAGTGCATTCATGGAAAACAACCGCTCAGGCGAGTCATGACTCGTGAACGGGTTTTCCAGACGCACGATACAGCCTCCAAATCTGCGGTAGCAATTGCTTGCGGAACGAGGGCGGTGTTTCACCGAGGTAGCCCGTCACAGCATAGCCGAGGAACAGCGTGCTCAGAGCGTTGGTGAAGCGTGTGCGCCGTTGTGGGTTGCGGATGGGCAAGCGTGCGGCGAAGCGCTTGGTGTAATGCTGCGTCATCTTCACCAGCGTTTCCAGTGCAATGCGTTGGGTCTCGAATTGCTGACCGTTCTGCCCGTAAGCAGCGCAAATCTGATGCACAAATTGCATCTGAAGCACTGTGACATCCGCATCAGCACTCAGGCTGTCATGAACAGCAGCGTCCAGCAAGTTCCGCATTAGCGGCGAGCGGAAGTGGGGCATCTGCGCTGCCAACGCCAGTCCAGTCGCAGGCGAAAGGCGCATCGTGGTCATCACAAAATCCTGACGGGCCTGTGGCAGATTCTCAGCGGTGAACGGGACGACGGGCAAGCCGACGTGCTGCGAAAACTGCATGAGCTTTTCTTGTTCACGGCGCTTTGTCGGTTGATACGGCAACAACACGACCATCGGCACACCCAATTGCTTGAGGAGCCTCAACCAGCGCAGCATATCTTTGCTGATGCGCTTCGGTTCCTCCGATAGCACGACGATCATATCCATGCCGTCGAGTTCGTACAGCTCGTCACCTGCAATGCGCGGATTGCGCGGCAACATGATGCGCTGCACGAGGCGTGATTGCAGGCTGCCATCGTTCAACAGGGCGGGTAGGTCTGCGTTTTCCTCAATGCTGACCAGGGCGATACGGCTCATCATCGCCTTGCGCACCGGGTCAAACGAGGGGGACAATGGCTGTGGCGGCAGGTTATGCACACCGGGAACAGGTTCATCCAGCGTCTGTAAGTCCATATCGCTGACATCAACATCAGCGCTGGTGGCCTGTTTGCGAGAAACGAATACTGAGGGTAATGAAACCATAGTTGCACTCCTTGTGTTTTGCGATGTCACAAGGATGCCAGATATGGTCGTTGGCGTTGTGCTGGAACAGCAGGGTCTTCACCCTATTGCAGTAGGGACGCGATGTGCTAGCCCTGTGTCTCAGGTGGAAAGATGCGCTGAATGGGGATTTGCAGACCCGGCAAGACCGCGCCGCCGTCTATCTGTGCGTCAGCCGTCAGCAAATGGCGCTCATCCGGCGTCAGCACCTCGACCAGTTGCCGCGACGGGTAGATTAACCACACCATCCGCGACCCATGCGCCAGATAATATGCTGCTTTATCCGTCATGAAGCGATCACTCTGGCCCGGTGATTGCACCTCAACGGCCAGATCAGGCATAGACGGTAGCGGGCCAGTCGATGCTGGGTCGAATTTCTCCGGCGTGATGAACGATAAATCCGGTATGCGGTCGTTGGCGTCATCATCGGGCAAGCCATAGCGTGCCTCGACCAGTGAATAGCCAATCGGATGCTGCAATAAATAGCTGGTGATGAAATGCGCCAGCATATTGACGATAAACGCATGTAACGCGCTCGGCATCTTCTCGCTTAGCTCCCCGTTGATGCGTTCCAAGCGCCGATCTGGATACCGCTGCAACATCTGCTCGAACTCATGCCGTGTTACCACGCGCTCTTGAAACGCCATAGCACGCTCCCATATCTATCTATGGTCACATTATAGCATCTTCTGCGTCGCCGAAAG
>DAOTTW010000353.1:0-1517 GCA_034437615.1 Anaerolineae bacterium
GTGCGTGTTGCTTGGTCTCGTCCAGTGCTGCTAAATACGGGGCAATCCTCTGCTTTAGGCTTTGCACCTGCGCTATGCGTTGCTGATTGTTCTTAATCACTTCGTCACGTAAATGCTTAAACAGATCGTCCAACTGTCGATCATGCAGGTAAGACCACCAATCATCCGGCAATAGCTGCATGGCATACTGTAACAGGATATGCGGTAGCATGTTACTTGAGGGCGACAGATGTCTATCTAAATTGCTGAGCGTTTGCGTGCCACTTTGCAACAAATTGTCTAATGCGTCATAATCCATTCCATCGTAATTCAACATTGGCAATGGCTGTAGCGATAACCGCACGGAGCCACGCCGAATGTTGTTAACAAGCTCTTGTGGTGTTTGATCCCCTAACAAGCCCAAAAGATACTGAAAATGCCTTTCCCAATCCCACAGCACCCCCTGCTGTTGCTTACGCTCACTGTTTAGCTTATACAACTCTTGTAGCCATGTACGCCAAAAAGGTATGACATCGTCCACATCGTGTACAAAAGTGCGGTGCTCGTCATAGCCAACTAGATTTACATACCTGCGCCCCTCTAATTCGATAGGAAAAGGCAGCTCGCTGGTTAACTGATGCGGCGCAATACCGAACTCAGGCATATCATCAGGCAGCAACTGCGGGTAGCGTTTTAGGCTAGTGTTGATGTTTTCTACGCGCTCTTGGATGCGCTCCACCAGTATATAGGCATGGCCATGATATTCCATGATGTCGCCTCTAGATGTGACAGAAAGCCTGATGTTATTCTGCAATTGGCTGATTAGTTGCATTAGTGCCGCTTGTTGATAATCGCCCGTGTTGAAGATCAGTAATTGTTGCATGTTGTTGATGAGCGAGCGCCAGTCGATTAACTCGTTATTTTCGATGTCGGGGCGGCTCAACAAGTTGCTGACGCGCCTGAGGTCATTTTGTAGGTTATTGAGATGCGTTAGTGCGCCACTGAGGTCCCAGGTCGCGTTTGGCCCGAAAAGAGCCGCTGTAAAGCTAGACTTAATTAGCCTTGCATGGTCACTGGCCGATCCTAGCGCTCGCTGAATTCTATCGGATGCTCTGAGTAAATCTTGGAAGGCGCGGCGGTCCGCCCCACTCAGTTGCAGGTTGTGGTTGTTGATCGTGCGATAACGCTCTCGTAATTTTTGCGTTCGGTGCCTGAATTCGCTGCTAATCACATCCAGTGTTTTATTCTCGCCGCGTAAATCCAACGCGCCCAACGTCTCATAGAAGTCGTCGTTCAGCAACCGGACCAGGTGCCTGCGTGCTTGTGCCAAAACGCGCGTTCTCAGTGGGCTGTTATCAGCTTCCAGGGCTTGTGCTATGCGCTCTAGCAGGTCGTCAATATCAAACTGTGGCTTAACCGTCAGCAAGACGCTGAATTGCAACAGGTTAATAATTTTCTGGGTGCTCTGCGATGCATTCCTGCCACTGTAAAGACCCCGATGGTAGCTTCGGTAAAGCTCAGGATGATTACGCGCTACC
>DAOTTW010000354.1:0-2559 GCA_034437615.1 Anaerolineae bacterium
CCACCGGGGGCCGCAACCCAACCAGCATGAGCATTCACTTTGAAGTACCCGAAGAGGACGCGCTCAAGCGGCTGCAAGAATTGGCCTAAGCACGGTCCAGATAAGCCCGCACCGCGTTCATCGCATCATCACGCGATGTAATCGCACCTGTGGCCTGTTCTTCGCGCAGGTGCGTCAGCAAATCACCGATGATTGGGCCAGCCGAAAGGCCAAATTGCGTCATCAGGTCCTTGCCCGTCAGGTAGGGTTGCGGCCTGACGATCTGCTCATAGCGATCAAAATAGGCTTCAAGCAAGGCGCGTGCGTTCTCGACCATCATCAGCCACGCTTTTTGCTGAATTTCCGTACCGACCTGCCCCAAATACGACGCCAGCGCCAGCAATACCGCGTCGATACCTGCCTCATCCAGTTGATACCAGAAGCGGTGCTGCTCCAGCGCTTGCCGCGTCGCCTGCTCAATCACTAAACGATGATTCACCGTCATCACGAGCAAACGCTGTTTCTCAGGGTTGCTCAGCCGTAACTGGTCGGCTGTGCGTGCGCTTACAGCCTGCACCTGTGTCATATCGGTGGCCTGCATAGCGTGTAGCAATGTACCCAGTATCAGCAACGCCTCATGTTTGCGTTCTGACGGCCACATATGCCCGGTATGCGCGTTCAGTTGCGCCCGATAGCGGTCTAACTGCATCACCAATGTGCCCAGGTCGAAAACCGCAGCCGTGTTATCTGTGCGCCGATAGCTGATGCCATCCAGCAGACGCCGCATCTTTTCGACTGTAAGCAATTTACGCTGCCAACTGTCATCATCAGCGCCCTTGATCTGTGGCAAATCCGGCAGAATCGCCGCCAGCAAGCCCAGCTTATCCGCGATGCGCAAGGCCCCCGCGACGTTATCCAGCGCCAACAGGTTAAAGAATTCGTCGCGCACACGCTCCAGCGAAGCCTCGTTCAGGCGTGCGCCCTGCGCCCGCACGTCTTGCAGCGTACTCGGCTCAATACGCATCTTAAGCTGAACACTCTGCCGCACCGCCCGCAACGCCCGGATCGGGTCTGATGCGATGGCATGGGGGGCGCAGCGCCGCAGAATCTTAGCGTTCATGTCCGGCTCACCCTGCAACGGGTCGATAAGCTGAGATAAATCACCCAGCAAGTCAACAGCCATCGCATTCACCGTGAAATCACGCTCTTGCAGGTCACCTAGCAGCGAAGCCTCACGGAAGCGGGCAATATCCAGCGTGATGCGTCCCTGCTCCGGTGGTTGATTCGGCAGCGTGACGAACACGCGGGCCACTTCGCGCTGCTGGTCCATCACGAAAATGTCACCGTTCAGCGCGTTGGTGATGCGCCGCGCCACCTGTATCGCAGGGCCAGCGGTCGCTAAATCCAGGTCTTTCACCGGGCGATGCAGCAACGCATCCCGCACAGCACCACCGACAATGTACAGCGGCGGCAAATCCAAATCCAGCAACACATCCTGCAAATCCAGCACGACATCGGGCCATAGTAGCGGCCTGCGTTGGGGGGCGCGTGGCATTAAATCGGCCATTGGCTATGCCTCATCTGGTTCGAGTTCGGATTCGTCGTCTTGCAGGGCACGCTCATCCACCACGCCAATAAAGGGCAGATTGCGGAACTTCTCATCCAAATCCAGCCCGTAACCAAAAACGAATTTGTCCTCGATGCTGAAGCCCACATAATCAATCGCAATATCGACCTCACGCCGCGACGATTTATCCAGCAATGCGCACAGGTGCAGGCTTTTCGGCTTACGCGCTAACAAGGTATCCATCACGAAGCGCAGCGTGTGACCGCTGTCGATGATGTCCTCGATGATGAGCACGTCACGCGCCGCGATAGGCATATGCACATCCATCACAAAGCGCACGTTGCCCGCGCTGGCTCGTGCGCCTGCGCCGTAACTGCTGGCCGCGATAAAGTCTATCGCGTGGGGCACGTCAATATGCACCATAATATCCGTGAGGAACTTCACGCCGCCCTTCAGTATGCAGATCAGCAGTAGATTATTACTCGCTGCGTAATCCTGCGAAATCTGCTCACCGAGTTCGCGCACGCGCTGCTGCAATGTCTGCTCATCTATCAGGATTTCTTTGAGGTATTTTTCGTAACTACGCGCCATAAATGCATCTCTTTGCCTACAGAGAACGCATTATAACAGATGCGTTGCCGCTGCCCATGATTGGGCTGCTTGTTAACATCCTTAAACAATCGCTATAGTTTGTTTGGCGCATGGCCAGCGAACACACACAATAGGATCGTCAAAATTGCATTCTTTGCAGGTGGCTTGATAAGCTATAATACGTTAGAAACCAGTTATCTTTTTGCGACCGTATCGCAGCGCACACCAACCAAGCCACGAGGAGTCTGCTACAGCATGGGCCAGAAAATTGCAATCGACTTCGGCACAACCAACAGCGTGGTTGCACGCTGGGACGAAGCAACCGCACAAAGCCACATTATCGACTTACCGACCATCGGTGATGCCAGCGTCGAGGACCGCCCCTCTGTTGTGCCCTCGCTGATTTACGTCAACGATGCCAG
>DAOTTW010000355.1:0-9130 GCA_034437615.1 Anaerolineae bacterium
CCTGAAGCTGCTGCCCACCCGTCAGCAAGAAGGTGAAACGCTCAACATGCGCAAACGCTACATCTGGCGTGAGATCGACGCGTATTTGGAAGAACTCGAAGAACTGCGTGCCTATACCCACACCGACCTGACGCTGCTGCGCTTTTCATCGTCGCAACTGCATTTCATGGCGCGTCAATTGCGCAACATTCGCCCTAATCATCTTGATAAGCTGCGCTATGCCTTTCACACCTCCGAAGCACACCCAGAGGGCGTTTACTATTTGCTATATAGCCAGCAGGAAAACCCAGAACTGAACATCCTACGGGGCTTTGATAATGACCCCCTCAACCGCATTCAATATTGGCCAGACCCGACATGGGCACGCTGGTATGCCGTGCATGGCCGCAATTATGAGGTTTTCGTCCCGCATGGCACGCGCCTGAACCCGCCCATGCATAGCTGGGACGCCACCGAAATGCGCAACTACCTGCTGGATATGCTCTCCGTGCAGGCCGGTCACAAAGCAGATCGCGCCACCATCGAGCAGATGCGCCATCCGATCTACATCTTCGATACAGACCGCCAAAACCCCGACCGCCTGCACATTACGCTACTGGATTACGACACAATGCTGTCATTGGACAAGCGTAGCGCCGTCGGTTGGTGGAATGAAAACCTGATTGTGCTGGACCACTTCGCAGATACCGAAGCCTACATTCAAGCGCTGGCTGAGCGCGAACGCACCCGCGAACAAATCGAAACAGTGCGGCAGGAAACCGAGGAGATGCGCACGCACTTCGAGGCCGAGGTCGCGCAATCCAACGCACAATTTGCCAAAACACATGATGATTTTCTCACGCTGCTTGAAAAGGAATTCACCGCAACCCTGAATGCGACACAGGGCTTCATCAAGCACGAGCGCACCTTGAACGAAGCACTAGAAGAACTTGAAACGTTCTTTGCGGCCGTCTCACAGGATGCAGGCGATACGCAAAGCATGACGGACAACATGCACAAACAAGCGGTGAACCTGCCCGCTGCTGTTGATGACATCATCCAAACCGCCAATGACGCTATCCGCGTCGCGGAGGAGAAACGCGCCAGTGCCGAAGTCGATTTGGAAGACGAAATTAAAAAGCTATACGAAGCGCGCCAGAAACTCCGGAAGCAAATCAGCGATCTGGATGACCAAATCCGGCGATTAGGCGGTAACCCGGATGAGGATTAACCAGCAGCGGCGGGCGACCCATCCCTAACGTGATGTTGTAGGGATAGGCCAATGTGCCTGCCCCTGCTCAAAAATCGAACGGAAACACACGAGAGGCAACCCATGAACCTAGACGATTTACGCAAGTGCTACGCAGATAAACGCGAGGCCATCCGGCAGCTAGTCGAACAAGCCGATAGCGAAATGCAAACGGCGCGCACCAAGGCCGCACACTGGTCCGAGCAGCAAACACACATGCGCCGCACAACACAGCCCTACGTACAGGCAGAGGCCGATACCATGAGCCGCTTAGCCGCGCCGCTGGACCTCAGCGAATTGCAGGAAGCAATAGAGGCGTGTACGCGATACAAAAAGTGGCCGCAATACAAAGACGTGGTGGAGCGCGAACGCCGCACCAATAACAATTTGCGTGCGAAGCGGTTGGTCAAACAAGCCAAAGTGCGCCTACTGCGGCTTCGGGGTGGCAGCAAGCCCGATGACAGCTTCGACCCCGATGCCTATGACGACGACCCCAACGACGACCTGCGCTAATGAGAAAGGCAAAATACACCAATGGCCATAGAAAGTCCCCTGCGTTTGCCTTCGACGTTACTACACGCCCTGCCGCGCACCCACAGCCGCCGCGCTAGCCAGTACATCGTTCGTGCATTGCGCCTGTTGCTACTGACTGTCGTGCTGCTGACGATGGCAGCGGTGCTGGCAATATGGGCGTGGGCACCGGATGCACCGCTGCTCTACCCGCTGTATAGCCTGCACGATGATGCTTACCTCATCCTGAAGGGCGAATTGTATTATCGCTGGTTTCCGAATTCAGCCTTCGTCTGGTATACCATCAGTATCGTCGTGGCCGTGGCTGTCATCTCCTGGGCGCTGGATGTCAATATCCTACGCTGGCTACAAGAGCGCACATGGCGCTATCTGGTGCATTCACCCGTGCGGCATCCGCTGGCGTTGCGCCTGATGCGGGCACAGTGGTGGCTCAAGCTGCCGCATGTCGCACGTGAAGCAACCCGCTTTAAGCTAGAGGCAGCCATGCATACAATGCGCTCACAGACGACGCGCCTGGGTGTAGCGCCAGAACGCGATTGTCAGCGCTTGGTTAGCCTGCTTGACCTGCACCTGACAGTCGAAGCACGCTTCCGCAAGCGTCGGCCCGATGCACAAAGCGACCTGCAAATACTGGAACGCTGGCAACACAGCCTGACATTGCTGCTGGCGCTGGCACCTGAAAAAAACGCAGCCGGTGATGCTTTTTTTCGGCCACAGGTGCAAACGGTGCTGGCGATGCGTCCACGTGTGCCCCTGTTACCCGATATACCAGATGCAGATGTAAACAACCCACAGCGCATCATCGAGCTATACGAACGCCTCAACCCCACACAAGAGGCCACCGACTTGCAAGCTAATCCACGTGCTCCGTTGCTGCCCAATGAAACGCTTTATTCACAGCCCATCGTGCTGGCAGAGGCAGCCCTGATGCTGTATCTGGTCATGTGGCTATTGAAAAGGCGACAGCGCCACATTACACAGGCCGATTTGCTGACGGTGCTGCTGACGCGGCCTGCCACGCAAACGACGCCTGCCACCGAAGTACGCCTGCTAGACCTACTGACCACGCTCAGTAATCTGGCCGAACAGCGTCGTTTGCTGCTGCATAAGGTGGCGGATGCGCTACAAGCACAGCTTTACGCCGACCTAAACCGCAACCATAACCTGAGTGGCATGGCCTCAAACGTCAACCTTTACAGCACCTTGCAAGAACTCGAACGTGAGATCAAAACGGCAACTGAGGACAAGGCCAATACAAAGGTAGCGCAACAAGAGGACAACGCAGGCCGCCGCAAAAAACGCCGTTGGTGGCGCAGACGGGGCAAACAAACCGCTGATACAGCAGCGAACACACCGAACGATACCGGGAAATCAGCCCACCGCAAACCGCCACCCATAAGCGTGATCCACGAACAGCAGGACCGTGACCCACGCACCAGCACCCTGAAAGAGCGCAATCAGCTTACCATCGGCAGTGCCACACAACTTACAGTACTGCTGCAAGACCCGCTGTTGCTGGCCAGCACCCTGGACGCGCTCGATTATCTCGATCTGATACTTACAGCGATGCCGCAACGCTGGCGCAGACCGAACCAGGCCGTATGGGGCTATCTGTTGCTGCTCACAAGCCAACCGCGCTTACAACTGCCCCTTTCGCAACATCTGGTCAACCTATTCGCGGGGCTGTTGCTGGTGTTTGGCCGTACCCGCGTCGAACAGCAACCCTATCCATACCTGAATACAGATACAGCACGGCAGCTACTCGGCCTCTACCGCAACCAGCGGCTTGCACAGGTGCGTAATAAGTGGCGCGCTGCCCTAGAGGATACGACTAACCCACAGAACCACGCCCTGACGCAGCGCGATGTCTTGGCGGCCTACAGCTTGCTCAGTGGCGAATTCATCGCCGCCGCCGCACCGCAGCCACCCAACCCGGCCAAGCGGCAGGCTGAGGCGTAATGGCCTATTTCATCCTGCACAAGGCCCTATCGGGCGTAAACAGGCACATCGGCCTGTTCCTACAGGCTGTCATCCGTAGATACCGTCCTGCGCTCTAGGTACGATCCTGTCAGACGTATCTGACGGGATCGCGCAAGACGGTGCATTACGGCTGAGCATTAGCGAAGCCGCAGAGATACAAGGGACGGACCCGTATGGCCGTCCGCGTCGCGTCAGGCACATTACACATAAAAACAACGGAGCAATCGCACATGACACAATGGCCCTCTGCCTATCAACCTGGCAAGCGGCGCAAAACCCCAAAGCGTCTACAAGCCGAATATCTAAACCGCATCGCGCCACGTGGCACGCTAGGCCGCATGGGCTGTGTGCTGCTGCTGTGGATGGTGCTTGGCATACTGGCGGTGTTGCTTGGGGCGCTGTCACTGTATACCGTGCAACGCATCAATGGCGATTTTGAACCGCGTCTGGTCGAAGCGGTGCCCGACGAACGCATCCGTAATAACTTTCGCACAACCATCAGCGACGATCCCCTGCGCGATGCCGTCGTCCACAACGCCGACCAACGTCTGTACATCGCGCAGAGTGGCGGCATCGTGCACAATTACGACCCGGCGACCCGCATTTGGCGTGATGAAAACGTCAACGACCCGCTGGCACCGGTGGGCGATGCCCTGTTGCTGTGGTCCGGTTGTGGTACAGAAGCCGGAGCAAACCCCGCGCCCGAGTGCCCCGACCCTGACACACTCTGGTATCTGGCACAGGATGAAAGCTTGGCGCAGCGCGATGTAGCAGGGGCATGGCGCACAGTGGTTAGCAATAGCGCGTTTGTGGATGCCGCAGGTGTCCCCGTTGAGCACGACGACCTGACCGCCGCCGCCATCACCCCCGATGAGCAATGGTTGCTCGTCGGCACCGCCGACGCAGGCATGGCCGCTTACCATACCCGCCGCCGCCTCTGGTTGGATGCGGAAGCGCTTCAAACAGCAGCAAATTTTGAGGTCACGCATATTCGCCACTGGGCAGGCGCGTTCTGGGTGGGTACAGATGCAGGGCTGTTGCGCGTCGATGCAGCCTCGCAGCCTGCTGATTGGCGCGTCGCATCCGTAGACGGCGTTGAGGGTCGTGTGACTGACCTGCAAGCGCCGGAGCGCGACGACGCCGACCTGTGGATACTGTCGGATCGGCCCTGCATGATACCCGCAGCCAGCACCGACGATGAAGCCGCCAACGACGAGAGCACGGCAGATGATGAAGCCACGGCCACAACGACTGCAACAACAGAGACCACAACAGCAGCAACACCCCCCAGCGGCCCGACCTGTAAATGGGCTGGCCGCCTGACGCGCAGCGAGAACGGCACCAACCTGATTACGTTGCTGGATGAGGGCCAGCGCTTCCCCGAATTGCAGGCGGGCAATGTGCTATATGCGCGGCAATGGGCTGATGTGCTGCTGCTGGTCAGCCAGACGGGTATCTACACCTATGATGTAGTGCAGCACCGCTGGCAGCGCATCGAAGACGCCCATGTAACCGCCGTGTTGCCGCGTGATGTAGCGGACGATGCACCGGGGAGCGGCTTCTATTATGCAGCAGAAGATCGCATCGGTTTCGTGGCTGATGCACAAATTACGCGGCGTTGGCCAGGGCCACCCGACCCGGTGCGCCAACTATTATTCGCAGATGACGGTGAAACGCTGCTGATCCTCAGCGATGAAGGCGACCTGTACCGCCTGGATGAGAGCCGCGCCGCTACCGTTGTAGACACCGAAGCCGACGAAGATGCGCTACAGGTCGTTTATGAAGCAGGCGATACAGGCACCATTCAGCCGTCCAGCATCAGCGCTGCCGTCGCCGCCGAGGACATCATCGTATTCTTCAGCCCGCAGGGCGGTGTGCTGCACGATGCCGTCAATCGCACCTACGAGTACATCAATCCCGGTGCACTACCGGAATGGCTGCTGCTGGACGATTTGCGCCAGATCACCATAGATGACCACGTCTATCTGCTGGCCCCACAGGACGCTACGGTCGATGTATACGCCGTGCCGCTGGATCGCATCGGGGATGTGGACTTCTATCGTACTGCCGAGGATACCAGCCTGCGACCACAGAGCGTGCCGGGTCCGGTCACATCGTTCTGGTCGTGGTCCGGCAATGGGCTGGGCGTGCTGGCGGGTGATGGCGGTGTCTATCGCCTGACGCCAAGCAACCTCACAACCATGACGGGCGATGTCAACATACCCGGTGGAGCGGACGCAACGCTACAGGACGCCATCGAACTAGGCTCAAACGTGCTGTTTGCGATTGGCCAGCGCTTGCACACCTACGACCTGACCACACGCGGCTGGCGTGAATTCGCGCAACCAATTAGCACGGATGCGGAGCAGATCACAGGCATTGCGGCCTATGCCAGCGCGGATGCTGCCGACGAGGTGCTGGTGCATACCGATGCAGGGCGGCTGCTGACGGCTGAGGGCACCCCGCTGATTGGCGGCACGACGCGCTTCAGTGTGGACGATGCCAACCTGAGCGATGCGCGCTGGCAGGGGTCTGCACTGTATCTGGCCAGTGGTGCGGGCACAAGCAATGGCAACATCGACCGCTACGACCTGCAAGCACGCCGTGTAGACGATACCTGGGCGCTGGATGTACGCGGGACGGTGGCGCTGAAGGGCATATTGGCAGATGGGCGGCCGGTCGCGCTGACGAACGGCACACTGACCGTCGGCATACAGCGCATCGAGCCGAGCGCAGGCCGCGTTCAGGATGTCAGCCTGACGAACGATGCCATCTGGACGCTGCGTGCGGCCACGAACGGTCACAGCTTCTTGATGGGCCACGACCGCGAGAACCCCGGCAGCACAGCGCAATGCTATTTCCGCACGCCACGCATCGGCAACCCGACGACCCGCGCCACCGATGCCCGTTTGCTGACGAATGGCCTAATTGCCATCACCAGCACGGACGGCGTGTATATGTATGCACCAGAAGCACGCACCTGGTACGCCACAACGGGCCTGAACAGTGTGCCAGATCGTGTGTTTGCGCTGGTAGATAGCACAGAAGTCAGCAGCGCCGACGATCACCTGCTGTTCGTGCGTGATAACCCCGACGGCACGCATGACCTGAACTTCGTCGCATTGGAGAGCATCAGCAAGCCGGATAGCTGCGCACAGACAGATGTGCGCCTGAGCATCGTGCAGCAGGCCACCGTGCAGGCGCTAGCCGTCGATGAAGCCGCTGAACAGGCCGCTTGGCTGGAAGACACAGGGGCGCTCATACGCTGGCAGGATGGCGCGGCGCGCACGGTCTACGCAGCACCCACAGCCGCGCCAGATCGTGATAACTTGCGGCGCATCTTCAACCGGGCTGACGAAAACGCCGTTATCTTTGCCACACAGGACGACCTCTGGCGCTACGATTTTAACCAGCGGCGCTGGTCGCAGGCGGGCCTGAACTTGCCGAGTGCTGCTGTGGTGCGGGATATTGCCGTCGAGCGCGTCAGCGGGCAAGAGGTCGTCAGCGTACAGACAGAATCCGGCATCGTCTACAGCGGCAACACCAGCTTCAGCGGCAACACGACGCTGAACGCCATCTACACACCGCAAACAGCCGCCCCACCCGCATTACCCGCAGAGCGTTTGCAGGATGTGTTGCAAATCATGACAGATGCAGGGACACCGCTATGGGCCTTCCTGCTGGATGATCGCCTGCATTATTACAATCCGCAGCAGCGTGCATGGCAGGCTGAGCTGCGCTTCGCGATAGATGGCGATAATCGGCTGCATCAGTCGCAGGGGCGCGTCGTGATCGCACAATCACAGGCGCTACAGGTCGCTGCCACAGACGACCCACAACCCGCAAACGTCGTCCCGTATCCACGCACCGAGACAGACGTCAACGAAGCCGTCGCAGGCAACGGCGACGTATGGCGCTTAGCCGCCGATGGTCAGGTATTGCGCTGTGCACAGGGTCCGGCCAGTTATAGCACATGTGAGCCGGTCTACACGCCGTACACACTCGATCCAGCAGGGGTACAAGCGGTCTATCGCTGGCAAGATGCGCTGCTGTTCGTCAATCGTAATAGCCTGGACCTCGTCGCAGATGATGGCCGTCTGACGCCGATCAGCGCGCCCGGTTTGCCAGCGGGGTTTGCACCGACGCAGGCATTGCGCCCTGCTGATGATAGCCTGCTGCTCTATGATGAAAGCAGCCTGACCGCTTTACGCATCGCAGCGGATGGCAGCGCACAGGTCTATGCAGATAGTTATGGCGCACGCATCGACGCAACCGGGCGCGCCTGGTTGGGCGCGCTTGAAGGCTGGACGTATCTGCTAGGTGCACAACGCGTACTACCCAATCAAGCGGCTGTAGTCAGTTGGGGCATGGCACCGACCGCGCTAGATGCCACCGGGACGCTTTACAGCGTGCAAAGTAGCGCCCCCAACACCCCGCTGCAATTCGAACCGACAGCGCTGCAATACACCCCGACAGGCGGCGCGCCTGTGCTCAGCGCTGAATCACTGGCTTGGCTGCTAGCGGTGGCGGATGGTAGCTGGTGGGCGCTACACACACAGGGCGGCGCACCCGAATTGCTGCATTTGCGCCCCGGCACCTGCCCTGGCGCAGACAACGCCGACACACAAGCCGAGAATAATCCGCTGCCGCAACAGTGCTTGTTGCTGGCCGCCCGCCTGACGTTGCCTGCGGGTGATGCGGCTTATGTGCAGGCCATCCCCGGCGCGGATAATAGCACCATCGACCTGCTGATAACGGGTGCGCAGGGCTTGCGTGCCCGCTATGACAGTACATCCGCCAGGCTCAGCACCGAGGCCATCAGCAGCAGCGCCAATATTGACGCATGGCTGGCAGACGACGCATGGCCGAGCCTGCAAACGAACATCGCCACCACTGCGAACGGCGAACGCGCCTATAACCCGCTGACAGCCCTGCGCAGCGATGAAAATGGGCGCTTACAGGGTGTGCGGCCCTCCGGCGCGGCGCTGGATTTGAGCGTGGTGGCGACTGTGATCGAGCCAGCCAGCCGCGTTGCGTCGCTGGATGCGGGATGGTTGCGTTATGACCGGGCCACACAAGCCTTCAGCGTCAATATCGCGGGGGCTGGGCGGCAGGCCATCGCACAGGCCGAGTTTTTGCAGGATTCGCGCTTGCCCTTCGATGCGGTCGCGGCTGTGCTGGTGCAAGAACGTGTGTATGTCGCCACAACTTACGGCATCTTTGCGCATGACGACACCACGCTGAGCCTGACGGATGCGACCATCGTGTTTCAGCCGCAAGCGCTCAGTCCACCCATCACGGCGGCGCACGACGTCTTCTATCTGGGTGGTGAGCAATCAGGCCAGCAATTCGCGTTTGGCGATGATGCGCCGCGTGCCGCAGAACGTATCA
>DAOTTW010000356.1:0-6241 GCA_034437615.1 Anaerolineae bacterium
CGCTGGATTTCGCCAGCGCTCATGCTGATGTTGCTGATGGTGGTCTACCCCATCATCTACACCGTATTTGTGGCGTTCACCAACTATGGCGACGGACACCTGCTCACCAAACAGCAGGCGATAGAACTCTTCGCACGTGACCGCTTTCTGCCGGAAGAGGGCATCGAATACGACTGGCTGCCATACCTCGATGAAGCGACACAGCAATATGGCCTGTGGCTGACGGATGAAAACGGCGACGTTTTCTTCGCCACACAGGACGGCACGTTTACCGAAGTACCGGCTGATGTCGCACAGGGCGTACCGCCTGAAACTTATCAGGGCTACACGCTGCTAGACGACAGGCGCGGCCAAGCGCTGGCCATTGTCGCACTGGAAGGCGAGACGCTCGGTAACCCGGATGAACCCATCGGTATCACACGCACCACCGCCGCACGTTATGAGCAACGCTACACCTACGATGCAGACCGTGATGCGATCATCGACAACCAGACAGGCGCGGTTTTCGTCGCAGATAACGAGGAAGGCGTCTTCATCAATCGGGATGCTTACCAGGCAGCCCTAAACGTCACCGAAAACCCGGATGAAGTCAACATTGACGATTACGACCTGATTACGGGCTACCGCGTGCTGATCGGCTTCGAGAATTTCACGCGCTTCCTGACCAGCCCTGCAATCAGTGGGCCGTTGCTGCGCGTCTTCTTGTGGACGATTGCCTTTGCGTTCTTCGCGGTGCTGACGACACTCGTGCTGGGCTTGTTCATTGCGTTGCTGCTGGATACCAACATGCCGGCCAAGCGCTTGATCCGTACCCTGCTCATCATCCCCTACGCGGTGCCGGCGCTCATCGGCATCGCCACCTGGAAAGGCATGTTAGACCCGAACCTCGGCGTGCTGATCTTGACCTGGGAAAGCATCTTCGGGGGTGGTTCAGCGCCGGGCTTCTTCTCCGACCCACTGTGGGCGAAGGTCGGCATCCTAATGATTAACCTGTGGCTCGGTTACCCCTATTTCATGCTGGTGTGTAGCGGTGCGCTCGCCTCCATCCCGCGTGATATGTACGAAGCGGCCCGCGTGGACGGTGCCAGCAACCTACAGCAATTCTGGGGGCTGACCGTGCCCATGCTGCTGATTGCCATTGGCCCACTGATGATCGCCTCGTTCACGTTCAACTTCAACAACTTCGTGATTATCGAGGTATTCAACAAAGGCGGTCCAGCTATCGTCGGCGCAGCAACCCCAGCAGGCCATACCGACATCTTGATTAGCTATGCGTTCCGTTTAGCTTTCGGCACTGGGCGCGGTGCAGATTTCGGCCTGGCATCCGCCATCACGATCATCATTTTCCTGATGGTCGCCGCTGTGACGATCTTCCAGTTCCGCTTTACGCGCCAGCTAGAGGAGGTTTCTAAAAATGTCTGATAGGCCCTCTAACACTCACACGCGCACATCACTAGCGGATACACTGCTGCTGGTTAGCGCCATCGTAACGCTGATCGCTTTCTTGCTGCTGCCCTGGGCACGCATGAACGTAGACGGCATTCGCGTCTTTTCGACGGGTGCAGAGGCCATCGGCGGCAACGAGTTCGCGTTTGGCGACGATCTGCCAGCAGACCTCGCTACGCTGGTCGATGAATTGGCAACGGCGGTTGATGCCTACGAAGATGCCGTCGAAGCAGGTCAATCGGGTGACGCTGAACGGGAAGCCGTGCTCGCAATGGTCGAAGCCGCCGAGACGGATTCTGAAATCGGAGATCAGTTCATCAGCCTGTACGCAAGCCAACTGACCGAAGTGCCGCGCCTTTACGCTGGCGTTCTGCCCATCCTGATCTTCTTTGCCGGGCTGGTCGGCTTTGTGTTGGCTCCGGTGGCGCTCTTTCGTCCGGTCTACAGCCGCACCCTGCGCCCGGTCACATTGGTCCTGGGTGGTTTAGCACTAGCCTATTTCCTGGTTTACTTCCTGTTCCCGACCCCATCCTTCCAAATCATCCGCGCAGCCAATGCTGAGGGCCTCGGCTTCTGGCTGACGCTGCTGGGTTCCGTCGGCATGGTCGCACAGGGTTTCGTGCCACGTCCCGCTATGAAAACGCAATTCATGGATCGGCAAGAGCTATACGCGATCCTCGTTCGCTATGTGATTATGCTGGCGATTGTGACCTTCGCGCTGTTCCCGGTTGTGTGGATTGTCTCGGCTTCGCTGAACCCGCGCCAGACGATGCAGGGTCAGCGTGTGGTGCCGGATGTCGATAGCGTGGAGCAGCTTTTCAGCAACTACGACACACTGCTCAACACACCCCGTAAGCCTTTTGCGCGCTGGGTGCTGAATAGCGTCATCGTCTCCACCACGACCTCCGTTGCGGCGGTGCTCGTGACAGCGCTAGCGGCCTACTCGTTCTCGCGCTTCCGCTTCCGGGGGCGACAAAGCCTACTGGTGACGATTTTGCTGGTGCAGGTCTTTCCGAACCTGCTAGCGATGGTCGCTATCTTCCTGATGTTGCAACAGATCGGCAACCACTTGCCATTTTTGGGGATCAACACACTTGGCGGCTTGATTCTGGTGTACATCGGCGGTCAGATGGGCATCAACATCTGGCTGATGAAGGGCTTCTTCGATTCGATCCCCAGGGATATTGACGAAGCCGCCCTCGTAGACGGCGCGACGCACTCGCAAATCTTCTGGCAGTTGATTATCCCATCCGTGCGCCCGATTCTCGTGGTTGTAGGCATCCTGGCCTTCGTCGCCACCTTCAACGAATTCGTGCTGGCACGTGTACTACTGCGCGATGCCGAATCATTTACGCTGATGGTCGGCTTGTGGGGCTTCATCTCGGATCGCTTCGCACAGCAATGGGGGGTCTTTGCCGCCGGTGCCGTGCTCGGTGCATTGCCTACGCTCATCATCTACCTGCTGTTGCAGGATCAGATCGTCGGTGGCCTGACGCAAGGCGCTGTGAAGGGCTAGCAACGACTCAGCCTCGGACGCCATGAATGGCGTCCCTACGGCCCACAACGATTGTGTAGGGACGCACCTCGGTGCGTCCGCCGCAATACTTTTATCTATGGCTCATCTATGGAATGTGTGAAATTCGTGTATCACTTGGGCGCAATGCATTGCGCCCCTACAGATAACACTTTTTGCACATGAGCCTTTGCCTATTCATCCCAGATGGGCTGCTGCAAGTCCACCACAAGCTGCGTATTCGCAAAATTGCATGTGGCCGCCTCTGGGATGAAACCATCCCGAACCTCCGCTATCGGGTCCTCTGGGTTGAAGTAGTTGTAAACCTGGCGCGATACTTCAGCAATCAGCGGCAGCGAATCCTGATAATTCAACCATGTGGGCTGATGCAACATCATCACCAGCACGTAATCGCCACCCGGCGTAAAGAACACCGCCGCGTTGCCATGTGTATCAGGAATCCAGCCGTGCTTATGCGCCACACGGGTATTCGCAGGCACGCCAGCCTTCAGCAGTGCATCCACGTTGTTGTTGCTCATCACATGCAGCATCTGGCGGCATTCACGCGGCGTATACTGGCCTGTCAGCGTCTCCAGCAAGGGGCCGCTTTCCTCATAGGCGCATTCATAGACGCTTGATAACAGCCAGCCCATATCCTCTACTGTTAGCTGATTCGATAAATCCGGGTTGGCCTTTTGCTGGTCAGCGTCAGTCGTCGGCACCGAGATCGGGCGGGGTGGCTCCGGCGGATTATCGGGGTCTAGCTGGTAGGGCCACGTCATGAAACTGCGGTCCAGCCCCAAGGTCTGATACAAATCCGTGACCGACGCAGCCCCCGCAAATTCGTCGCCCTGCCCTAGCGTATTCAGCAAGCGGTTGGTGGCGGCGTTCTCGCTGCATATCATCGTGTTAGCGATGTCCAGCGCCATGCGGCCACCGGGCGGCTGTTCGAGCAGACCATACAAACGCGCCAGAATCGCCACTTTATTGATGCTGGTGCCACTGTAGGCAAATTCGCTACCAAATGTAATCGCCTGTTTCGTCTGCAAATCCAGCAAGAATAGCGACCCAAAACGGCTTGTGGCCGGATCGAAACCCGCGTTGAGCACCGTCGTCCACAGTTGATCGCCCAATGCCGCAAACTCAGGGCTGATGCTGCTCGTGCCTTGCCCTAAGAAGCTGCTGCTAGCCAAAACCGAGGGCGTCGGCGTCAGCGTCGGCAGGCTTGTCAGCGGGTCATTGATAGCCGGTAGCGAAAAGACATTGCCCGTCACATCAAGCAAATCTTGCAGAATCCAGGCGCGGCCCTGCGGCGCATTCTCGTAGGCGATTTGCAGCCAGGGAAATTGTGTGTGGTAGGCTGTTATCTGGAAGCGCTCACCAGGACGTGCCACCCCCACACGCGGGTAATCCACGCCCGGCCCATAACGAATGTTGACCTCAGCGCCTACAGTCCCCGCCACGTTGAAATTCGGCGTCGGGCTGGGCTGTGTATTGGGCGTCGGGGACGCGGCTAAGCTCTGTGGGACGCCTGCGGGCGCTGCGGCAACCTCAGCAGGCTGCGACACTTGCGGGTTCGCAGCAGGTGACGATTGTGCTGCCCCCGGCTCTACGATCAAATCGACAAACGGCACTGTATTCAGGTTGCCACGTGTATCGACCAACTCTTCAAACACCCAGCCAAGCGGCTGCAACGACACAGGATCACCCACCAGCAACCAGGGGAAAAACTCGCTGCGTCCCATCACGGGGTAAGCCGCACCGCCGATAAGCTCCCCCACTCTGTCGGAGTTTACGTCTGTGTCGGCACGCAGGTTCACTGTGTTGCCTGGTGTTGCGATCACATCCGTGATTTCCTGCGCTTGCAATAGTGTCAGTAGCATGGCGCTAGCAGCCAACGTTGCTGCAAGTAGCAGTAGCTTTTGTTTCATTCGCCTCTATCTTTATACCATCATACATCGGCTCTATCGGGCGCATTATAGCACGCCGTTTATACGGAAAAACCTACGCAAAACCCGCTTTTTTCATTGACAGCACGGGCAATTGTGCTACAATTTGGTTCTGTTACGCAGAAAAAGCCGAGGTGGCGGAACAGGCAGACGCGCTACGTTCAGGGCGTAGTTCCCTTTAGGGAGTGTGGGTTCGACTCCCACTCTCGGCACACAGCAAACAGCAGAGAAGCCGCCAAGAGCGGCTTTTTTGCTTCAAGCTAGCAATAGCGCCTTGCTGCAAGGCGTGCTACGATGCGAATGATAAGTGAACAAAAAGCACGACATCCTATGGCCACACAAAA
Organism: Anaerolineae bacterium; assembly: GCA_034437615.1. Taxonomy (GTDB): domain Bacteria; phylum Chloroflexota; class Anaerolineae; order Aggregatilineales; family Phototrophicaceae; genus DAOTTW01. Next base: position 5,253 of record DAOTTW010000356.1, read on the forward strand.
CCCAGGCTTCGAGCAGTCCCGCAGCGCGAAAAACCGTCATCCGCGCCAACTCACCAGCACGCAAATCATGTTTGCGGCGATTCTGGCTATCGGGCTGATGCTGGCGATTAACTTCAGTGGGCGCATCGGTGCCGACCGCGAATTGCAAGATGTGCTGACGGCAGTCGAGCGTGAAATTGAACTGCTCGAGCGCGAACAATTCACGCTGGAACGACAATTGGAGTTCGTGCGCAGCGATGCCTATGTCGAACGCTGGGCACGCAGCGAAGGGCGCATGGTCCGTAGCGGTGAAACCATCGTGAAGCCCATCCCGGCCACATCATTCAGCGCACCCGTGCGCCGCGTCTCTGATGATGTGCCGCTACGGACAAGCGAACCGCAGCCGCAAAACTGGCAATTATGGTGGTCGCTCTTCTTTGATGTGCAACCACCCGGCTTTTAGCGCGTGCGTGTGTCATCCAAGTGCATCTTTGCAAAAGACCGATGAACGCCGCAAACTAGCAGTCGAGATAATCTCAGCGCCTTCTGTGATGAAGACGATGCTGCTGCCTGTAACGTCCTTATTTAGCCCCCTGTAAATCAGCGATGTAATGCGGCTGTGCCCCTAGCAGGCGCATGACGCGGCCAGAGGTCTTGCCATCACCCACCTGTAACGGCGTATTCTCTGCGCTGTATGCCGTCTTGAGCACTGCCATTGCGAAGATCGCGCCGTCGGGGGCCTGTGCGCTGCTGGTCAGCGTTCCGACGGGCTTGTTATCCACAAAGACGAGCGCAGGTGCTTCGACGTACTGCGGCAAATCCAGCGCTACCAGCGTGCGTGCCAGCCGCGAGCGGCTTTCCATGCGGGCGATAATCTCTTGCCCGGTGTAGCACCCCTTCTCGAAATGCACCTCATCCCATAAGCCGACCTCCAGCGGGATGTAATCCTTGCTGAGTTCGCGGCCTGCGGGTTGGCCAGCCTGAATGCGCAACGTGTTATAGGTCAGCGA
>DAOTTW010000357.1:0-2970 GCA_034437615.1 Anaerolineae bacterium
GGAAAATCGCGCCGATACATCGGCCTGTAGCGTGGCCCATGATGGACAACGGTAGTCGCGCCACACAGCAGATTCTTCAGGCCGCCGATGAACAGCCGATCCCACAACGGATAGGCCCGCAGCGATCTAAACGGTTCTTCATCATTCAGCAGGCGGGTGTTGACATCTTCGCCCCACTGATGCGCGTTATCGTACACTTGTCGGTATTTCGTGCGCGGATAATGATTGAGTTCGAGGTGGTCATGCGCGTTAATCAGCCCAGGATGCAGCGAATAGCCCTCTAAATCAATCATCTCGGCGTGATTGGGTACATCTGAGACGATACGACCCATTTCGATGTATATGTCGCGTTGTTGGAAGTTCTCTAGTTTGCTGTGCCAGACCAATGCGCCACGTAGAATCAGATTTCGGGTCATGCAGGTGGCTCGAAGATATGCACGCGGAAACCTGCGCCCTGCTCAACCTCTGCGTACTTGTCGCCGCCGAAGTGTTCGTCTATTGCGGCATGAATTGCGTCAATGCCGACCTGCAATTCGGCATCACTCCAGAACCACGTTGAAGAGTATTGGCGTTGCTCGAAGCGCTCCAGGAAATCCGCAGGTGTGGTGATTGTCTTGAAGCTGTGTTCCTGTGCCGTGCCCACTTCTCGCCAGCCGAGGCTCGGCAGCGTTTCATCTGCCGAGCGCCAATCCCCAGTTTCGACATGCTGTGGTCGGTTGTCGTTCCAGGCGTAAACCACAGGCCGTAATGCGCCTCCATCTTGCCAGTGATTGCGGCAGTAGATCAGCTTGCCGCCCGGTTTCAGCACACGCGCCACCTCGTCCAGTGCGCGTTGCGGGTTGCTAACCAGATGAAAGATGTGCACGGCCAGCACCGCATCAAAATGGCTGGATTTTAGCGGCAGGCGTTCGACATCGCCTTGCGCCACATGCACCAATTCCAGCGCTTGCTTGCGGCGTAGCTCCTGCATCATATTGCGCGATAAATCCACGCCGACGATGCTGTGCACATGCGGTTCTAGCGGTAGCGCGATGCGCCCGGTGCCGATGCCGATTTCCAGAAGGCGTGATTCTGGCGTTAGGCCCGCTGTGTTGGCGATGAAGGCACCGATTTCATCCTCGATGCCGGGCGGGAAGCCGCGTGTGGCATCATAGTAGCTGCTGGCTCGGTCAAAATTGACGGATTGTTCGGGCATGGTGTCAAATATCCTGATTTAACGCTATATATCCTGATTTAACGCTATATATCCTGATTTAACGATGGAATGTCTTTCACAGCGTCCTCGCCCAGCTTATCGCGTAGTTGTTTGCGCAGCCTGGGCGTTTCCTCGCGCCACTTATCTTTTAGTTCTTCTTGGGTGGCGTTTCTGCCGTTTCCGGCGTGCGTCAACATGCCGCCTGCGACGGTTGGCGCGCTGGTAATCAGGCGCTTTACGTTCAATGATTCGCATTCGGGGCAGCGCGGTGTGTCGGCGCTCATTTTAACGAATTGCTCGAAGGTCGTGCCACAATCAGTACAGCGGAAGTCGTATTTAGGCATGATGTTGTCTCATCCTGTGCAGGTTTACGGGTGGATGTCTATCTATTATACAGGTGTGATTGTATTGTTGCCGTATACAACGGTGCGGATCAAGCCGAATTGATTTTGTCGAGATACTAACCGCGAAGGCGCAAAAAGTACGAAGCAAATTATAGAATTTTTGTTATGCTTCACATCCTTTGTGCACTTCATATCCTTTGTGTTCTCTGTGTCCTTCGTGGTTTCGATAACGTGTTGGTTCGCGGTTTTAGATACGTTAGGATTCGCAAATGCTTGCACATTTTACGGAACGGTCGCACCCTTGAAGTGTGTCTAAAATGATATGGGGGAGCAAGCAAAGCCGTTTTATCCACACCATTATCATTATCATCAGAGGGAGGCTACACAGTGAGAAAGCGATTTATATTTATCCTGATGCTGGCTATGTTGGCGCTGGCATTGGTCGCGCCGTCATTGGCGCAGTTCAGCGCGACAGGCACCGTCGTCAATGCATCGCAATTAAACGTGCGTAGCGGGCCGGGTGTCGGCTTCAGCGTCATTGGGCGTGCCCACTTTGGCGAAGTCGTGACGCTGGTAGGGCGCAATGCGGATGCATCCTGGCTGGAGATTGTGCGCAGCAGCGGGCAACGTGGCTGGGTGAACAGCCGCTTTATTGCCGCGAGTATCAATATCAATACGCTGCCAGTCACGTTTAGCACAGGCGTATCTAACGGCGTCGTGACCGCGTTTTTCCTGAATGTGCGCAACGGGCCAAGCGTTGGCTTCGGTGTGATCGGCGTTTTATCGCGCAATCAGGCCGTTAATTTGATCGGGCGTAACTTAGATGCATCTTGGGTGCAGATTCAGGTGCCCGGTGGCGTTACAGGCTGGGTCAACCGCAGCTTCCTGGTCGTCAATATCAACGTCAACACACTGCCCGTCACCAGTGGCGGTGTCACACCGCCAGCACCACCGCCACCTACAACCGCATCCGGCACGGTGACAACGTTTTTCTTGAATTTCCGTGCTGGGCCAAGCGTCAGCTTCAGGGCGGTTGCTGTGTTGCCACAGGGCACGCGCATTCACCTTGATGGCCGGGATGCAGCAGGCGTGTGGGTGCGCGGCACCGTCAGCGGCGTTGGTCAGGGTTGGGTGAATAGCCGCTTCTTGCATGTCGATGTGCCAGTTTCTTCATTGCCCATTGTCACAGGCAGTCATCCGCCACCGCCCAGTAGCGACCCCTTCGGCACAGTGAACACAGGTGCGCTTAATGTGCGTCAAGGCCCAAGCGTGAGCTTCGCTGTGGTGACCGTCGTCTTCAGGAGTACAAGCGTCTTGCTTGGTGGGCGCAATGCAGCCGGAACGTGGCTACAGGTGCGTTTGCCCGGTGAAGGTGGCGTCGTCGGTTGGGTGAATGCCAGCTTTATCAATACGTCGTACCCGATCAGTAGT
>DAOTTW010000358.1:0-36618 GCA_034437615.1 Anaerolineae bacterium
AGCCGTTTTGGACCGTAGGGACGCCATTCTTGGCGTCCGGGGCGGCGCAAGCCGCCATAAAATACAGTCAATCATGAAAAACCTACCCTTGAGAAGAGGGGGTGGCAGGCCGTTCAAAGCCCCTCTGTGTCTGTGTCTGGGATATTTCGGGAGAGGGGTTTAGGGTAAGGGCTGAGTCGTTACCGTCACATCACATAATCGCGCAGCATTTGGTACAATATTTCACAATCAACAGCGTGCGGTTACGATCACAGACCGCAACGATTCTGACGTAATATGAGGCTTGAGGGGGTCTTAATGGCAGCACCTACGACGAACGAGAACCTTGTAACCATACATATTGACGGCAAAACCTACGAAGTACCCAAAGGCGCGAACCTCGTAGATACGGCGAAATGGCACGCCGATAACGATATTCCTGTCTTTTGCTACCATCCGAAGATGTCCCCGGTTGGCATGTGCCGCATGTGCGTGGTCGAACTCGGCACGGAAATGCGCGACCGTCAGACGGGCGAAAAAATGCTGGACGACGATGGCAACCCGCAAATCCGCTGGTTCCCGAAGTTGCAGACGGCCTGCACACAGACCGTCAGCGATGGGATGCACATCAAGACGACCACCGATAAGGTCACGCAGGGCCGCGATAACGTGCTGGAATTCCTGCTGACCAGCCATCCGCTCGATTGCCCCATCTGCGATAAGGGCGGCGAGTGCCCGCTACAAAACCTGACGATGGCGCATGGCCCCGGCGAAAGCCGCATGAACTACGCCGATAAGATGCACCTCGATAAGCATGTGCCGCTCGGTGACCTGATTTACCTCGATGAAGAACGCTGCATTCAGTGCGCCCGTTGCATCCGCTTTCAGGATGAACTCGTGGGCGATGATGTGCTGGCCTTTCATGAGCGCGGACGCCGCTTGCAGATCATCACCAACAGCGAACCGGGCTTCGATACGTATTTCAGCGGCAACACAACCGACATCTGCCCGGTGGGGGCGCTGACGACAGCCGATTTTCGTTTCGGGGCGCGCCCCTGGGAACTGACCGAAGTGCCTAGCATTAGCCCCTGGGATGCCGCAGGCGAGAATATCAGCCTGAGCACGCGCTTAGACCGCGATTTTGCTGGCCGTGCGATGATTAAGCGCATCATGCCACGCCAGAACGAGCACGTAAACGAAATCTGGATCAGCGACAAGACGCGCTTCGGCCATCACTTCACACGCAGCGCCGAACGCCTGACGCGGCCCATGATCCGGGGTGAATACGGCCTGAAGCCTTCACGCTGGGAGCAGACCTTCGCAGAAATTGCGGATGCGATCCAGCAAGCAGGCGGTGACGTGGCAGCGATTGCTGGCAGCGGCATGAGCAACGAAGACCTGTGGGAACTGCGCCAATTGGTCACGGGGTTGGCAGGCGATAAGGCCCGTCTGGGCGCTTGGCCGATCACCCACACAGGCGCAGATTTGATTGCAGAGGTCGGCGTCGGTCTGGGCACGCGCCTGAAAGACCTGGGCAAAGGTGACGCTATTCTGGTGATTGCCAGCGACCTTGAAGAAGAAGTCCCCATGTGGCGCTTCCAATTCAAACGGGCACAGGACAACGGCGCTTATCTGGTGGTGGCCAACGCACGCCACACGCGCCTTGAAGACTTCGCCACCGAGCAAGAACGCGAACAGGTGCCGATGCAAGGCGACGCCATCCGCTATGATGTGGGTCAGGCGGCGCATGTGATGGCCCGTTTACATGAGGATCATCCTGAAATTGCACAGAAGCTGGCTGATGCCGACAACCTGATGATCTGCACGGGCGCGGAAGGCTTGACGCTGGATGGCCACCGAGCGCTGATGCAGGCCGCAGCCAATTTCTTGATCGAAAGCGGGCATGTGGGCAAGCCGAAAAACGGCCTACTGAGCACGCTACCCGGTCCGAATGGCATGGGCTTGCATTATATGGGCTACACGCCGGAAGCCACGCAGGACATCATCGCCAACCCGCCGCAGGTGCTGATCGTGGCGCAGGCCGAAATCGCGGAGGATATGCCGGACGCGCAGTGGTTGCTGAATGCCGAGACGGTGATTACGCTCAGCCTCTTCCCGGATAAGACCGCCGAGTATACAGATTACGCGCTGCCCATCCAGAGCTTTGCAGAGCGTGACGGCACCTTCATCAACGGTGAACGGCGCGTACAGCGCTTCTACACTGGGCAGGGGCCGCTGGGTGAAGCGATTGCCGCATGGAAGGCGCTGGCCAGCATCCGTGAGCGTGTCGGGCAGGGCCGCGCACGGGTCTCGGCGGCGGCGGTGATGCTGGACATCACGCGCAACCTAGCTGTTTTCAGTGGGATGCGCTACCGTGACCTGGGCCGCGTCGAACGCCAATACCCCGATGTGGGCGGCGAGGATAAATACTATGGCGGCACCGCCTATCAGAATAAGGGCGGCATCGGCGTTCAGATTCCGTCAGTGGCCGATAGCAGCACCGTCAGCACAAACGCCGTGCAATTGCCCGACGTGGCAACCGATGGCGATCTGCTGCTGCTGCCCGTAACGCGCCTGTATAACCGTGCGCTGGCCTTCCGTCAATCCGAGGTCGTGCATCCGCGTGTAGACGCCGCTTATGTAGCACTGCACACGGCAAGCGCCGACGAACTCGGCGTTGTGCATGGCGATAGGGTCACCGTCAGCTTTGGGGACCATGCCGTGACGGTGCAGGCCCGCGTGGGCGAGGATGTGCCCGCAGGTGTGGCCGTGTTGCCGCGCTACCTGACGGATGACCCCGTACCGATGGCCCCAACCGCGTGCCGCATCCGCAAAATCAGCGAGGCCGTGGCCGTATCGTAAGCGCATAAACGTATCGTTCAGGCACAGAGAGCCATGCAGAGGACACTATCGTTATGACCCGCAATCGTCTGTTCATTATCGGCGGCATCGTCGCAGTGATTTTCATCGCTGTGATTGTCGCTAGCCTGGGGGCCATCTTCAGTTGGATCAGTGGCGCGTTCGGCCTGCTGTTCTACCCTGAAGGCCGCATCGACCCCAACAGCATCATCGTCTGCTCGGATTCGTCGGGCTGTTCGGTGCTGCACCCGCTGCTGTTTGGCGGTATCCTGGTGCTCGTCATTCTCACAGGTTTCGCCTATACCACGCTGCTAGAGCGCAAGCTGATCGGCTGGATTCAGCAGCGCACTGGCCCCAACCGCGTCGGGCCGGGTGGCCTGCTGCAACCGCTGGCGGACGCCATTAAGTTGATCTTCAAAGAGGACATCATCCCGGATCAGGCCGACAAGGTCGTGTATTACATGGCCCCGATGCTGAAGGCCATCCCGGTGCTGATTATCGTCGCAGTTGTCCCGCTGGGGCCGGATATTATCATCCCCTGGTTTGATGGCAACCTGTATCAAATCCCGTTGGGCATCGCTGACCTGAATATCGGCGTGCTGTGGGTGCTGGCTGTCACCAGCCTGGCCACCTATGGCATTGTGCTGGCGGGCTGGTCCAGCAATAACAAGTACGCCACGTTGGGCGCGTTGCGCTCATCCGCGCAGATGATTAGCTACGAGCTAACGCTGGGCCTGTGCATCGCCGTGCCGGTGATGATCGTGGGCAGTATGAGCATTGGCGACATCGTGGACGCACAGCGCAACATCTGGGATTGGATCGTGTTTCAGAACCCGCTGGCGGCGGGCCTGCTGATGATTACCATGTTCGCGGAAGTTTCGCGTGCGCCCTTTGATCTGCCGGAAGCCGAGCAGGAATTGACCGCAGGCTACATGACGGAATACAGCGGCATGAAGTTCGCGCTGTTCATGATGGCGGAGTACATCGGCATGATTGCCGTGAGTGTGGTGGTGGCGTCGCTGTTTTTCGGTGGCTATCACCTGCTGCCGGTCGATAGCGTGCCCATCCTGGGGCCGCTGTTCCTGATTGGCAAGGTGATCGTCTTCCTGACGCTGTTCATCTGGGTGCGTGCGACGTTGCCGCGCCTGCGCTATGACCGCCTGATGCAGTTGGGCTGGAAGGTGCTGTTGCCGTTAGCGCTGGTTTCGGTGGCATGGACGGCGATAGCTGTGGTGATCGGTGACGCTTTCCAGAGTCCGACGGTCTACGGTGTCATTTCCGGCCTGTTCTTCGTGGTCGTGGTCGGCGGCGGCTACTTCTTCCTGCGTGCGGAGGGCAGCCAGGACGCAGAGGCGGCCCCCGAACGCGATCTGGCCGACGACCCGGTTATCACAGGCGAGCGCAACGGCCTGGGTTGGGCTTTGCTCAACCTGCTGGGTGGTTTCGTGGCGATTCCGTTCCTGCTGGTTAACGGCCTGATTGTGGTGCTGGAGGGCATCGGCAGCGCCGCAGAGGGGCAGGGCAGCGAGACCGCCATTACCAGCGTCGATCAGAACCCGTCATCCGAACCGCAGAGCGGTGATTAGACGGTAACAAGCAAATGTATTGGTAGGAGCTAGCTTGCACGATGAATATCATTCGCGGCTTTGCAACAACCTTTAAGCACGTGCTAGATGAAAAGGTCACACTGCAATATCCAGAACAGGTTCAACCCTTCGCGAAGCGCTATAAGGGGCGGCATCACCTGCGCCGCTATGAAAACGGCCTGGAAAAATGCATCGGTTGCTCATTGTGTGCCGCCGCCTGCCCCGCAGATGCCATCTGGGTTGAGGCGGCAGAAAACAGCGACGAGCAGCGCTACAGCCCCGGTGAGCGCTACGCCAAGACCTATGAGATCAACATGCTGCGCTGCATCTTCTGCGGCTACTGTGAGGACGCTTGCCCGACGCAAGCCATTGAGCTAGGGCACGAATTCCAGTTGAGCTTTACAGATCGGCGCGATGCGGTGTACACGAAAGAGATGCTGATCGACCCGGTGCCGGAGGGCGGCGCAGCCACCCCGCAGCAGGTCGAACCGGGCAGCTTTGATCGCTCAATCCCGGACATGGAAAACCCAGAATAACACATGGAAAAATCCTGAGTAACCCTGACGGAGCAATGAAAACGAAGCTATCTGATTGTAGGGGCTTAGCTAAGCCCCTTGTGCAGATTTATCACATCGTCACCAAAAACAACGCGCAAATCGGTTTTAGGGGTCCGCCATCCTAGAAAAAAACGGACGCCCCATCGGGCGGGCGTCCATCGGGCGTCCCTACGCAGAATGTTATGGCTGCATTTCGACGCCAAATTTCAACGCCAGAGGCTTTTGCACTCTGGCGTTGTTTGTGCTAGACTGCACAAACTCATTTAGGATTCACTTTTCGAGGACGTGCGATGGGAATTGACCAGATCTTATTCCTGCTCTTCGCAGTGCTGGCGGTTGGCTTCGCCGTTGGGATGCTGCTGAGCGAAAACGCCGTGCACAGCGCCCTGTTCCTGATCGGGAACTTCGGCAGTGTGGCGTTTCTGTTCATGACGCTGGACGCGCCATTTATCGCAATTGTGCAGATCGCCGTCTATGCTGGCGCGATTATGGTGCTGTTTTTGTTCGTCATCATGTTGTTGGGTGCGGAGAGCACCACCGATACAACGCGGCGCTTTCGATGGCTGACGGGCGTGGCCACAACGCTAGGCGTGGCGCTGTTGATCGCGCTGGGTATTCCGTTGATTGCGGCGGGCTTTGAATTGCCAGAATACGGGGGCGATAACCCACAGGTGCGCGTGGTGCATGGTGCGCTAGCCCCGGCGGTAAACATCGAGATTCGCGGCGACGGGCTGGATCAACCGCTGTTCCTGACGGATGTCGGTTTCGGCAGCATCAGCGACTATATCGAACTGACACCCGGCGCTTATAACGTGCTGCTGTCGTCTGCTGAGGATGGCAGCGTGATGCTGGACGCCGATTTGACGCTGCAAGCGGGCCAACTGCTGAGCGCGATTGCCTATGGCGAGTACATCCCACCTGCTGAAGCGCCCGCAGCGGCCCCGCTTGAAAGCGAAGGCGCTGAGGCTGCACAGCCCGAAATGGTCGCAGAAGCAGACACAGCAACAGATGCATCCACGCTTAGCCTTGCCCTGGTCGCCAACAGCATGAGCGCACCCGGCCAGGATAACGCCCGTATCATCGCGTTTAACGGCTACGTGGATGCGCCGCTGGCCCTGGTGGACCTGGGTCCGAACGAAACGCTGGATGTCGTGCTGCGTGAGGGCGAGGAAGAACCCGCGATTTTTGACCGCATCATTGCGCAGAATATCGGCCTGGGGGCCGCCGTTGAGGTGCCGCGCTACCCGGAAGGCGAATACACGCTGGCCTGGGTGGATCAGACCGCGCTGGATGCAGGCGAGCCGAGTGTGGCTGTGCTGCTCAGCCTGTTTGAATATGAAATCGAGCGCGACACGGAGCAGACCATTGCTTTCGTCGCGGAACCGCCGCAACGCGCCGGGGACCCCGTGCGCCTGGTTGTGCTGGACCGCAATCAGGATGAACTGACATTTGATACGGAGCCGGACTTCGGCTCACCGCGTGGTATTGGCCGCACGCTGTTCATTGATTACATCCTGCCTGTGAATATCGTCGGCTTCTTGCTGCTGGCTGCCCTGGTCGGTGTGATTGTGATTTCACGCCCGACCGGGACGCGCAAGACGCGCCGCCGCGTGACGCGCCGCAAGGTCAGCCGCCCGCTGACGAGCGTGCTAGCGCAGCAGACCGGGGCCGATGTGGTGCAGGATGCACCGAAGCTGGACCAACCAAACGACGAATCAGCATAGCGTTTGACGCATAAGGGTTTACGGAGAGAGATTACCTCATGGGAGTACCAACCGAAGCCTATCTAATACTCAGCTTGATCCTATTCGTCCTGGGTGCGATGGGCGTGTTGCTGCGCCGCAATGCCATTCTCGTATTTATGAGCGTTGAACTGATGCTCAACGCGGGTAACCTGGCGCTGGTGGCCTTCGCACGCCAATGGAACACGCTGGATGGGCATATTTTCGTGTTTTTCGTGATGACTGTGGCGGCGGCTGAGGTGGCAATTGGCCTCGCGCTGATCGTGAATATCTTCCGCAATAAGAACAGCATCAATATTGACGACCTACATGCGATGGAAGGGTAACGCCGGATTATGCATAGCGAGACCTATCCTCTGTTAGTGCCATTACTGATTATCGTGCCTGCGTTGGGCGCGTTTATCAACCTGTTCTGGGGCAAGTACCTGGGTGAACGGGCGGCGGGTTACCTCGCTGTCGGTGCCTCCGTGCTTACGTTCATCATCTCCGTGCTGATCTTCGCGTCGCTATCCGGCGTGCATGGCATGGCGACGGTGGTCAACGCGCCTTTCACCGATTGGATACGCATAGATTCCGTCGGGGTGGATTTCCCCTGGCAGTTCCGCGTGGATACGCTGATGACGGTGATGCTGCTGGTTGTGAGTGGCGTCGGCTCACTGATTCATATCTACGCAGTGGGTTACATTCACGGCGACCCGAAAGCCACGCGCTTTTTCGCCTTCCTGAACATGTTCCTGCTGTTCATGTTTATCCTGGTCACGGCCAATAACTTCCTGATGATGTTTGTGGGCTGGGAAGGCGTCGGTCTGATGTCCTTCTTGCTGATCGGCTTCTGGTGGGATAAATCCGCGCCGGAGGGCTGGAAGAACAGCAACGCCGCCCGCAAAGCCATGATCGTCAACCGCATTGGCGACTTCGGCATTCTGATGGCTATGTTCCTGATCTTCTGGACGTTCGGCACGCTCAGCTATGCCGTACCGGGCGAGACGCTGAACACCTGCTATCGGCTGGAAGTGGCGGGTTACATCAGCGCCGACGACGCGAAAAAGAGCCACTCACAAGCCGAATGCGTGGCGCTTGCGCAACAGGGCGCAGAGGCCCACAGCGAAGCAGGCGAACAGGCCGAAGCCGCTACTGGTCATGGCCACGAAGCCGCCCCCCTGGAAACGCTCGACAACACACTGATTCCGCCGGATGAGCGCGGGGTTTACGGTCAGGTGGAATACCTGATGAACCTGCCGCAAGATAGCCCGGAGCGCCTGATTGACCTGGGGCCGTTTGAACTGGACATCAGCGCCGTGTTGTTCCTGATTTTGATCTTCCTGCTGCTGGGCGTGGCGGGTAAATCCGCGCAGATTCCGCTATTCGTCTGGTTGCCGGATGCAATGGCAGGCCCGACGCCCGTCAGCGCATTGATGCACGCCGCGACGATGGTCACGGCGGGGGTGTTCCTGCTGGTGCGCTCGAATGTCTTTCTGGATTACGCGCCGGAAGCCAAATTCGTGATTGCCATCACGGGCGCGCTGACCGCACTGGTTGCGGGTTACATGGCGGCTGGCCAATGGGACATCAAGCGCGTGCTGGCCTACTCCACGATTTCACAGCTTGGCTTCATGGTGGCGGCTGTCGGCATCGGTGCTTACGTCGCGGCGATGTTCCATCTGGTGACGCACGCCTTCTTTAAGGCGCTGCTGTTCCTGGGCAGTGGGTCCGTCATTCACGGCGTTGAGCACGGCCATCATCACGACCACGAGCAGGCACACGGGCATGATGCACACGACAAACACGGCCACGACGACGCATTTGATGCGCAGGACATGCGCAATATGGGCGGCCTCGCCTCACGGATGCCGGTCACGTTCTGGACGTACTTATTCGGCACGTTTGCGCTGGCGGGCCTGTTTCCGTTTGCGGGCTTCTGGTCGAAGGACGAAATTCTGCTGGATGCGCTGCACGTCGGCCTGACCGACGGCGGTCTGGGCAGTGTGGCGGCGTTCACGGTGCTGGGCTTGCTGCTGATTGCAGCGGGCTTCACGGCCTTCTACATGTGGCGTCAGATTCAGATGGTGTTCTTCGGTCAGCCACGCAGCGCCGCCGCTGCCAACGCGCCGGAAAGCTCGCGCTGGATGACAACACCGCTGATCGTGCTGGCCTTCCTGAGCCTGGTCGGTGGCTTTGTGAACGTACCCTATGGTGCGCCCTTCTCGCCGCTATTCAAAGAATACGAATTCAAGCACTGGCTGGAATCGTCCGTGCCACACATCACACAGCTAGAGTCGCTCACGTTCAACTGGCTGCTGGCGATCCTGGCGACGCTGGTCGCGGGGGGTGCGATTTACCTGGCGCATACGATTTACGCAGGTGATAAGGCCATTGAGGGCCGCGAAGGTGAAAATGGGCAAGAGGCGCTCGGTACTGATCCACTGGATAACAACCCGGCCACACAGCAGGCATGGCGCATCGCCAACGCCCGCATGTACTGGGATCAGATTTACTATGCGCTGTTTGAAGGGCCGTTCAACCGCCTGGGCACGTTCCTGGCGGATACGCTCGATTGGAAGTTCCTGCATGATTACTTCCATGATCGCATCCTGAAGCGCGGCTATAATCTGATCGGGCTGTTCCTCAGCAAGCCGCTGGATATTGGCTTGATTGATGGCATCGTCAACGCTGTGGGGCGCTTATCCGGCAGGTTCAGTGGCCGCGTGCGCACCATTCAAACGGGCTACGTCCGCACCTACGCGCTTGCGCTGTTCTTCGGCGTGGTGGCGGTGATTATCGTGATGCTGCTGCCGTTGATCCAGAACGGTGGCTAGTCATCCTAAACAAGATGGATTTTGGTAGGGGTTTGGCGCGCCAAACCCCTACGATGGTGTCATCAAAACCAATTGGACTACATGGACCTTGTAGGGACACCCAATGGGGTGTCCTCGGACGCGCAGAAGCGCGTCCCTACAGCAAGCATCAAATTGCGACCTTGCATGGGATTTATCCGACATTAGGGGAGAAAAGTAACCAATGCTAGCGGGTCTTTCGTTAACGACAATCGTGCTGTTCTTGCCGCTGGTCGGCCTGACCATCCTGCTATTTCTGGATGGCAAGACACAGGTGGAAAACATCAAATGGACGACGTTTGGCACGGCCATCGTCACGTTTATCGCCTCTATCATCATGTGGGCGGGCTTTGACCCATCAAACCCCGGCCTGCAATTCGTGCAGAATACCAACTGGCTGAATATTCAGGTGGGCGACCTCAGCATTAGCTCGAATTACTATGTGGGCGTCGATGGCTTGAGTATGCTGCTGGTGCTGCTGACCACGTTTATCATACCGATTGCCATGCTGTTCTCGTTCAGCAGCAATATCCTTCAGGAGCGCGGGCGCGAGAAGCTGTATTACATCCTGCTGCTGCTGCTGGAATGGGCCATGCTCGGCGTGTTCGTGGTGCAAGACCTGATCGTGTTTTATATCTTCTGGGAAATCACGCTCGTCCCGATGTACTTCTTAATCGGCATCTGGGGGTCGGATCAGCGCGTGTATGCAGCGATTAAGTTCTTCCTGTATACGATGGCGGGGTCGATCCTGATGCTGATCGCGATTCTGTACGTCGGCAACGTGGCAGGCACCTTCACGCTGCCGGGGCCGGATGGCCTGATTGCGACGGTGACGGCACCGGGTTGGGATTGGGCCGCGACGGGCGCGGCGTCGGCTTCAGATGTGACAGGCGCACTGCTGTTCTTCGGCTTCTTCATCGCGTTTGCCATCAAAGTACCTGTGTGGCCCTTCCATAGCTGGCTACCCGATGCCCACGTGCAAGCGCCGACAGCCGGCTCGGTGATTCTGGCGGGTGTGTTGCTGAAGCTGGGGACATATGGCCTTGTGCGCTTCAATTTGGGGCTTTTCCCGAACGAAAGCGTACAGTTTGCGCCCATCATCGCCACGCTAGCCGTTATCGGCATCATCTATGGCGCATGGGTCAGCTATGCACAGACGGACGTGAAGAAGCTGGTCGCGTATTCGTCCATCTCTCACCTGGGCTTTGTGGTGCTGGGCATCTTCGCGCTGAACGCGCAGGGCTTGCAGGGCGCGACGCTGCAAATGGTCAATCACGGCATCAGCACCGGCGGCCTCTTCTTGATTGTCGGCATCCTGTACGAGCGCTATCACACAAAGGACATGGCCAAATACGGCGGCATCTGGAAGGTTGCGCCCTTCTTCGGTGCGGTCAGCCTGGTGGTTGCGCTCAGCAGCATGGGCTTGCCTGGTCTGAACGGCTTCATCGGTGAGTTTACGATTTTGCTGGGGTCGCTTGGTAGCGATTACCTGGGCTTCTTCTTCACGCTGTTTGCAACGCTGGGCGTCATCATGGCGGCGGTCTACATCCTGTACATGTTCCAGCGTGTGTTTATGGGCGAATTCGTCGCACCAGAGCACGACGACGATCATGGCGACGAAAAGGCCAAGCGCGACGACGCAGCCCACGACGATCACGCGCATGATGCACACGGCGAACGTGGCTGGTCGCTGAACCTGCGCTGGAATGAACTGGCGGCACTCATCCCGATTCTGATTTTGATCTTCTGGATTGGCTTGCAACCTGCGACCTTCTTCAACACGATGGACAACGCCAGTAACGACCTGCTCGCCAACATCCAGCAGGCCACAGGCACAGAAGAAATCATCGCAGGGGTGCCGACACCGCCTGAACTGCAAGAAGTGCCCCCGGCTTCTGCACTGCCGACGGATGGCCAGCTAACGCTTGATGGCAATGACGACCCAGCAGAAACAGATGAAACAGACGATACAGAAACAGACGATACAGAAACAGATGATACAGAAACGGAAGAATAGCGTATGTTTGAGACACCCGGTTTCGATACGATCATCGCGCTGAACCTGAACGCGGCCTTCCCTGCGCTGTTCCTGGCCTTCTACACGCTGTTCGTCTTGCTCTTTGATGTCTTTTTGCCGCCAGAGCGCAAGCACTACGTCCCGTATGCGGCCATCTCCGGCATTGTGGCGGCGTTCGTCATGACGCTGTTCACCTTCAGCCCGGACGATGCGCAGGCGTTTGGCGGCATGTTCGTCGGGGACGCCTTCGCCAATGGGCTGAATCTGGTTGTGCTGGGCACGGCCTTCATCAGCATCATTATCAGCGTGGATTACATGAAGCGCGTGAACGCGCCGCACGGCGAATACTACTCGCTGCTGCTGCTGAGCGTGGCCGGGGCGATGTTCATGACGGGCGCTAACGACCTGATTGTGGTCTTTGTCGCGCTGGAATTGCTCAGCATCCCGTTGTATGTGCTATCGGCCTTCCGGGGCACAGATGACGACCCCTCGGATGAAATGTCGCTCAAATCCGAGGAAAGCGGCATGAAATACTTCATCCTGGGCGCGTTCGCCAGCGCGTTCCTGGTGTATGGCTCGGCGCTGATCTTCGGCGCGACGGGCACGACCAGCTTGCCGGAGATTTTCGTCGCGGTGGAGCAGATTTTGGCGGGCGAAGCCACCTCCTCCACGCTATTACTGCTGGTCGGCATCGCGCTAGCGCTGGTCGGCCTGGGCTTTAAGGTGGCTGTGGTGCCGTTTCATATGTGGACGCCAGACGTTTACGAAGGTGCGCCGACACCTGTCACAGCGTTTATGAGCATCGTCGCGAAGGTCGGCGGGTTCGGTGCGCTGCTGCGCGTCATGATCGTGGGGCTATCGGGCTTTACGCTGGTGCAAGCCACACCCGCCGCATGGCAAAACACCGTGCAATTGATCGCGGCGGCTACGCTAATCCTGGGTAACTTTGCGGCGCTGTCACAGACGAATATCAAGCGCCTGCTGGCCTATTCGTCTATCGCGCACGCTGGTTACATCCTGATGGCGGTGGCGGCGGTTGGCTCTGCGACGTTGCCAAACACGGGCCGCGTGGCCGAAACAGCCGCAGAATCCGTGCTGGTGTATCTGCTGGCCTATATGTTCACGAACCTGGGCGCGTTTGCGGTGGTCATGGCGCTGGAAAAAGAAGGCGGGCAAGGCAGCAACATCGAGGATTTTGTGGGGCTGTATAACACCCGTCCTGGTTTGGCGCTGGCGATGGCGCTGTTCATGTTCAGCCTCACGGGGATACCGCTAACGGGCGGCTTCCTGGGCAAATGGCTGGTGTTCGGTGCGACGGTGCAGGGCGGCCTGATTGGGCTGGCGGTGATCGGCGTGCTGACGAGTGTGGTGAGCGCCTTCTACTACATCCGCATCATCGTCAATATGTTCCTGCGTGAAGAAGACGCAGCCAGCACGGTTGATCGTGCCTCTAGCCTGACGCAGCCCTTGCAGGTGGCCATCTATGCATCAATGGCGGGCGTGCTGATTATCGGCATTTTCGTGCCATTGGCGACGAACCTCGCGAATCAGGTGGCCTTCTAGGGCATCACCGCAAGCAACTGATTTAGATGGGCAATTCTCGGTGTGTGGGCCTGTTGCTGGTCTTATTGGCGGCAGGCTGCGCCCTTTCATCGGTGATTGATCGCAACATCTATGCAATGTCCGGTTTGCACCCCACAGATGTCGCCCTCTGGCGATTTTTTTGCGATACCTGTCATCTGGTTGACGATTACCCTACGGCATTCCAAAAAAGCTAAAGACAGTGTTAAAATATTTGGTATTGGCTTAATGAACGCAAGCACACTGTACGCTGGCGTGATGCCGTCGCCTTATTTTCGCGCTGCAACCTGTATTAGCAGGTGCCTGTATGCTGATCGCGAATACTAAGCAAGGTTAACGGAAAGCCAAACTTTTACATTTATCTAACATCTTACATTGACTGCTGTCGTATTCTCTGTGGTATAATTATATTGATTAGCTAGAAATGAGTTTGTAGCGGTCAAGCAACATAAACGATACGAAAACGTGTCGGCAACACGACAACATAGCAAAGATAGAGGCGTTGAAACCCACAGCAGATTGGCCAAAACGGGTCAATTCAGCTTTACGTCTAGGCAAGTCAAGCAAGCGCGTTCAACTCCGCATGACGTTCGGGTGTCCACGTAGTATTTCCGGCGCTTCTCTCAACAGTTCTATGCAACGTTTTTACCGTAAGCACAATGATGACTGCTACCTCTGTAATGGAGGTCGTAGCCAAAGTGTAATGGTCTGCATTTATGGGTCGTATAACTACCTATTTCAAAGGTGCAAGGTATAACCAAAGTACTATATGTACTTTAGCTTGTCCCACATACAATCATTTCTCGCAAGATTCGTGTAGATTAGTCACTAGAATGGTGGACATAACATGATGTCAGAGAAGACAGCAAGTGCAAACAACCTACGTTTCGATGGCTCGATCTGGTGCAACCTGGATATTGCGTTGCGCAATGTCGAGCAGATTTTCCGGCGTGTAGCACGCCCCCTGGGTTTGACCGTGATCGAATGGTACATCCTGCGTGCCCTGTATGAGCAAGACGGCCAGCACGCCAGTGAACTGGCGCGTGCTGTTGGCCGCGCAGCGACCTCGTTCACGCCAAACCTGGATAAGTTGCAGGTGAAGAGCTTGATTGAGCGCCGCCCTGATCCCAGCGACCGCCGCGCCGTGCGCATTTACCTCACGGCAGCCGCTGAAGAGAAGCGCGAGGACGTGACAAACTCCGCTCAGGAGATCGATCAGCAGATTGAGGACATGTTCAACGATCAAGAGTTTAGGACGTTCCGCGAAGTGCTGGCGTCCTTGCAGACGGTGATCGTGGAGTAGTCGTAACGGTAACTACTCAGCCCTCACCCCAAACCCCTCTCCCGAACGTGCCTTTGGCACTGGGAGAGGGGGAGGCTTTCCAGGGGTAGGTATTTGATGTTTGACCGTATTTTATGGCGGTTTGCACCACCTCGGACACCCCATTGGGTGTCCCTACGGTTCACAGCGGTTGTGTAGGGACGTGCAATGGCATGTCCGCCGAAAAACCTACCCCTGAAAAGAGGTGGGGCACCGTTCAGATGGCCACAAGACGCCCGGACGCCAAGAATGGCGTCCCTACAGGGCATCGTTCGTGTGGACACGCCGAGGCGCAACCACAAGTTGCCATAGTTTTTTCGTGGTGGACGCAGCAAGCCGCATCCCTGCATGACGATCTTGGACCGTAGGGACACCCGATGGGGTGTCCGCCACCACGTACCTGAGTGGTTACTCGCATAAAGTCCCTCTCGTTACCTCTCGTTACCTTTCGTTATCTTTCATTACCTTTTATTACCTTCCAATTTTCTAACAAAACGGCTACCAAAGACTGCTGTGCTCTTGTGCTAGGATAGAAGCATTACAGCACGTATGAAGGGCGCATCATATGACAGAGCCGCAGAAGATCGGCGCTACTGTGAACGTCAAGCCGTTTGGCGGTCATCCCCACACCCTGCACATGATCTGGCACCGACGCCCAGGCAAGGCCGATGTCGTGCGGGCCTTCGATGCACTCAAACAAGCCTTAGACGCCAGCGAAACCGTGTTGGATGTCGTCGTTGATGTCAGCGCTCAGCCGCACTTCCCACTGACCGCGACCATTTACGGGGCGTTGAACATCCAGCGTCACCCTAAGATGGGCTTGTGGCTGGTGATCGGTGCGGCACACATGGCGCGTTTCATCGGGCGCACAATTACGGGGTCGGGCCGTGATAATATCGAGTGGTTCAACGATGAAAGCGACGTTTTGGAACGGTTACGGCAACGGACTGTGGAGCGTATGACGGGCCAATAGCTGCACGTCGTAGCGATACTGGCTAGGCTGACGACAGATCAACAGACACAAGCAGCGGACAGCTAATAAACGTCGTGCGATCTAACAAAAAAGTCATAAAGTTACGCCCTTCAGATGGGCTATCGCTGTCAGAAGGCGGGCCTTGTGCTATCATATTAGGCGGTCGAACGGCATATAACCCCAGGGTTGGCAAATGATCGGGAAAAAGCTCAACGGACGCTATGAAATTCAAGAGCACATCGGTGAGGGGGCTACCGCAGCCGTGTATCGTGGGCTGGATGCGCGCCTGGGCCGCACGGTGGCGCTGAAGGTGCTGCTGCCCCATGTGCGTGAGACCACACGCGAACGCTTCTTTCAGGAAGCGATGTCTGCTGCGCAGTTGAATCACCCGAATATCATGGCGATTTATGACCGGGGTGACGATCAGGGGCGGCATTACCTGGTTGTGGAGTACGTGGCCGGCTTGCCGCTGAGCGATTACATCCCGTCACCGCCTGACATGCTGGTATCGCTTGGGGTGCAGATGAGTGCAGCGCTGTTTTACGCCCATGAGCGCGACATCATTCACCGCGACATCAAGCCGGCTAATATCATGGTGACGCCAGAGGGCAAGGTCAAGATTATGGACCTGGGCCTGGCGCTACCGCGTGAAGGCAAGCGCGTCACGGCACCGGGCATGGTCATCGGCACCCCGGCCTATATTTCCCCGGAGCAGGCAAAGGGCGAAGCGCTGGACCGCCGCACCGACATCTATTCGTTGGGCATCGTGCTATTCGAGCTTGCGACAGGCCAATTGCCGTTCAATGCGGATGACATCACAGCGTTGCTCTTGCAGCATGTACAGCAGGCAGCGCCTTCACCGCGTCTGGTCGCCCCAGAACTGCCAGAGGCGCTAGAGCGCATCATCCTGAAAACGCTGGAAAAGAAGCGCGAACGCCGCTTCCAGAGCGCACGCGCACTGGCTGAGGCGCTGGAAAATGCCCTGGGGCCAGCAGATGCACCCGCCCCGACGCCTAACCCCAACGAGCAACGCTCCCGCTCCGATGCCTGGGCGCAAACCTTGCAATCTCGTCGGGTCGATGAGACGCGCCGCAACACGGTCCGCGTGGTGATGGCCGACGACCACACGTTACTGCGCCGCACGCTGGCGAGCTTCCTGGAAGCACAAGAGAATTATGTGGTGTTGGCCGAAGCCGGGGACGGTGATGCCGCCCTGACGCAAACGCTGGCGCTGATGCCGGATGTTTTGTTGCTGGATTTGAACATGCCCGGCAAGGGCGGCCTGGACATCCTGCCAGAGGTGCGCCGCAAAGCCCCAAGCGTGAAGGTGCTGGTGCTGACCGGGCGCGACGACAACATCTACATCATGCGTGCCTTACGTGCCGGGGCACATGGCTACATCCTGAAATCCACCAGCGAGGATAAGCTGCTGGAAAGCCTGCGTAAAGTGCTGGAAGGCGAGATTGTGCTGGGGCGTGGCGTCGCGGAAAAAGTCATCGGCGGTGTGGTCAATGAGGGTAGCGAACAACTCAGCAGCACTGAAAGCGACGTGCTGCTACACATCGCGGCGGGCTATCAGGATGAAAACATCCGCGAGAAGCTGGGTGTCGGTATGACGGAAATGGTCGAGATGATGGCCGCCATCATGGAGAAGCTACAGGTCCGTGATCGCAACGAAGCCGCGCTTAAAGCATTACGCATGGGTGCTATCATGCTGGACGACTTGCACGAATTACGACCACCCCTCACTCAATAAACGCCATCACCGGGCAAACGTTGCTGTCCTGCCCGGCAGCCTCAACAGCATTCTTTATCTAAAAATTCACAGAATTTCTGTGCTATCCCTATCGCATGGGGCACTGCTTTGTGGTATGCTTATAGTGGATGCCAGCGTAAAACCAGAACAACGCGAAACGGCATCTCAGAGCCTGCTACATGATCGCAAATGCGATAGCACCACACCCGTCAGCAAATGCGGATAGGTACAGCCGTCATGAATGACGACGCCAACAACGAATACTACGACGACGACGACGAATTTGAATATTACGACGACGATGAAGAATACTTCGACGCCGACGAAGGCCGCAGCGTGCGCAATGCGCCGAGTGCTGGCCGCGTAAACCCATTTAGCGGGTTGGGTGGCAGCAGCAACGACGCCGATGGCGCTGATGACGACGACGACCCCACAGGGCCAGCGGCTTTTCGTCGCTCGAATACAGGCGGGTCGCGCTTCGGTGTGCGCCCGTCGGGTGCATCTGAATCCAGCAACTTTGATCGTGAGCAATTACGCGCCCGTTTCGGCGGCGGTGCCAGCAGTTCAAGCGACACCAGCAGCGGCTCACCATCACGCAATTCACGCCTGGACGAAATTCGCTCCGGGGGTGGCGCGTCAGCCTTTCGTCGGACTGGCGCAGCAGATGCTAATGACGAACAGGCAGATGATGCGGACGACGCGCCGCCAGCCAGCCCTGGCGCATTCAGGCGGGGTAGCGGGGCCAGCAGCAGCCCGTTCTCGTTTGGTTCGCGCCCAGCGGGCGGCAGTTCAGCCTTCAGCCGTTCCAGCGCCGCCGATGACGATGACGATGACGAATACGATGAAGATGCAGATGAAGCAGACGCGGCAGCCGCCCGCCGTGAGCGCTACGGTAGCCGCAACCCATTCGCGGGGCTTTCCGGCTCTGGTGCTACCTCATCCAGTTCTAGCGCTGCGCCCAGTGGCCGCAGCAGCCCTAGCCCCTACGGTTCCAGTAGCGCCGCCAGCAGTTCGAGCACGCGCAGCCCATTTTCTCCCAGCCGACCTGCTGCACGACCGACAAGCCGTGACGACGACGCAAAGGACGACGCCAAACCCACATCTGGCACAACGGGCAATCGGCCCGGTGGCGGCTTTCGCTTTGGGGCTAGCGGTGGCAACAGTGACGCCAAACCCGCCGCACAGCGCCCCAGCGCAAGCAGTGCATCCAGCAGCAGCACGCGCCCCGCACGACCATTCAACGCGGGCAGCGTGAGGCCGGAACCGCTAGAAAAACCAGAGGATAAAAAAGCCGACGCCGATACAGGCAAAGATCAAGACGCGGCCAAGAAACCGGGGCGTTTCGGTGGTTTGGGCCTGGGGCGTGGCAACAAAGACAAAGATGCAAAGGCTACGGACGATGCCAAGCAGCCCGCTACGCAAAACGCAAAGCCCCAAAGCCAAGACGACGACGAGAAAAAATCCGGGCCGGGGCGTTTCGGCGCTGGTCTGGGTGCCTTTGGACGCGGCAATAAAGACAAAGACAGCACAGCCGACGACAAAGCGCAGGGTAAAAAACCAGGTGACAACGGCGCAGAACAGGACAAAGCAAAATCAGGGCCGCTAGCGGGTGGTTTAGGGCGCTTTGGGCGCGGCAACAAAGACAAAGACAGCGCAGTCGACGACAAGCAACCTGCTGCTCCGGCGACAAAGGCAGCAGGCCAAGACGAGAAGAAAGCGTCACCGTCGCCCTTTGGCAATCTCGGTAAGCGCGGTAACCAGCCAACCAACGCCGAAGCCAACAAGGGTGATGAGAAAAAGCCGCGTTTCGGTGCGCCAGGGTTCGGCAAAAAGGCCAGCGCCGATACAACCAAAGACAAAGGCGCAGATAAAAGAGCAGACGGCGAAAAAACTGGTGGCTTCGGCAATGTCGTCGGTGGGGCTGCTGCTGGGGCTGTCGGTGGTATGTTCCGGCGTGGCAACAAGAACAAAGATCAGGCCGACGACGCTGCAAGCGGTGCAAAAACCCCCGCTGCCAGGACCGACGATGCCAAGACAGAAAAGCAGCGTAGCGGTGCCTTCGGTGCGCTGAGGCGTGGCAAGCAAGACGAAAACACCGACGACGCGGGCGCATTCGCCAACGCGCAGGGCGAGAAAAAGCAATCCGCACGCGGCCAGCAGGGTAAGCAGGCAGGCCCGAAGAAAACCGTCGGGGAGCGCGTCGCTGGCTTATTCCAGGGTGGCCCGATGGACGATGACGGCAGCATTTCGCGTCCGCCGCCTGGCAGCAAGAAAAGCAGTAGCAAAACCAGCAAGGGCAGCAGTAAGGCCAGCAGCAAGAGCAGCAGCAAAGGCAGCAAGGCCGCTGCTGCCGCCGCCAGCAAAGTGCCGCAGGTCGAAAGCGAAGGGCTGACGCTGGATAACTGGCTGGATATTGCTGGCGTCGGGCTGGTGTTCGGCTCGTTGGTCTATTTCTTCAGCGCCATCAGCAGTGAACAAGCCGCCATCAGCGCCATACATAACATCTTCGGTGAATTGCTGGGTTGGGGCGCGATTGCCGTACCCATCGGCATGTTTGTGGCGGGTATGTGGCTGATCGTGCGGCATTTTGGCGATCAAGCGCCAAGCGTGGACCCCCTGCGCATCGTTGGGCTAGGTGTCGGCTTCGTGGCGCTGCTGATTATCCTGCAATACATCGACACGTTTAACTATAGCGAAGTCACCAACGTTGAATTGCTGCGCCTGCGCCTGGAATACGCATGGCAGGAAGGACAGACGGGCGGCGGCTTTGTCGGTGCACGCCTCTACTGGTTCCTGTTCAACACCATGACGGAGGTGGGCGGCTTCTTCGTGGTCGTGCTGGCGCTGATTTTCTCCTGGATGCTGATTGCACGCCGCAGCATGTCCGATATGATTCGCTCGCTGATTAGCGTGTGGCGCAGCACCCGCGACGACGTGCGCAAACGCGCCGATGCACGCCGCGCAGAACGCACCCTGACCGCGCAACGCGCCACCAACGAAGCCGATGCCACCGAAATACAGATTCGCAAACCACAAGCACAAGCCGCAGCACAGGCCGAGCCAGAAGCCGCAGGCATCCGCATTAACGCGGGTGGGCAGACGGTAGACACGGGCAAAGAGCAACAATCACAGCAGCAGCCACAGCCCGCCTATCCGCCTGGGTATGGCTACGGGCCAGCCGCCTATGCCTATCCACAGGGCTACCCCATGTATCCCCCTGGTTACGGGCCGCCACCACAGCAGCAGGATAACAAGAACAAAGGCTTGCTGGGTGGCCTGCGGCGGCGCAACAAAAAGCAAGATCAACCGCAGATGCCGCCCATGTATTACCCGCCCTACATGCCGCCGCCGGGCTACGACCCGCATCAGTATGGCGGACAGATGCCACCGGGCTACGGGCCGTACCCTGGCTATGGCCAGCAATCACCGAATAGGCCAGTAGAGGGCCAGCAGCCCGCACAGCCACAGATGCCGCAGGGCTTGCCGAACGTGCCGCAGCCGCCACAACCAGAGACACAACGACCCGCCGCCACAGAACATCAGTCAGAGCAGCACGCCCAGCCAGAAACCAGCCTGGGCGATTTGCTGGGGCAAGGGCAGGCAGACGCACAGCAGCATGAGCAACCCGCCGCCAGCCATCAGACGCAGGAAGCGCCACAGGCTGACGCTGAACCGGACGCCGCACAAGCCGAATACGAGCGCTTGCAGCGCTTGCGCAGGGGCGAGGAGGGCTTCTTCTCGCGCCAACAACAAGCGCAGGCTGCGCCACAGCCCACGCAAAACAATCAGGGTAACGGCAACTACAACCCGTTCGGGCGTCCGGCAGGTATTCCGACGCATTCCAGCGAAAACCTGCCCTACAGTGACCGACACGGCAACGGCATCACGACAGGCGACCACGACGACGGGCGGCCCTCGCAATTGCCATCGGCACAACCGACAGGCCGCGCACAGCCCTATCAAGAAGCGTTGTCGATTGAGCCGCAGCAGCAGCCGCGCAAGAGTGATGTGGTGAACCAGACGAAGGCTAAGCGCCAGCCTCAATGGAAAGTGCCGGATTACACGACGCTGCTTTCCACTGGGGCCGAGCAAGAATTTGACCGTGAGCACCTGCTGAAGCAGGCCCGCATCATCGAGGACACGTTAGCAGGCTTCAGCGCACCCGGTCGCGTCGTAGAGGTCAACACCGGGCCAGTGGTCACGCAATTCGGCGTAGAGCCGGATTACATCAACGCACGCGGCGGTAAAAAGCAGCGCGTCAAGGTCAGCGCGATTGCAGCGCTGGACCGCGATTTGCAGCTAGCGCTGGGTGCACGCTCGATTCGCGTCGAAGCGCCCGTGCCCGGCAAGGGCTACGTCGGCGTTGAAGTGCCGAACGAAGAACAATCGGTGGTGCGCCTGCGTGATGTCATGGAGGATGACTCCTTTAAGAAGGTGAAATCGCCGTTGGGCATCGCGTTAGGCCAGAGCGTTTCCGGTAAGCCGCTGGCCGCTGATCTGTCATCCATGCCGCACCTGCTGATCGCTGGTACAACGGGTTCCGGCAAATCCGTCTGCGTCAATTCGATTATCATCAGCATCCTGACGAAGAATTCACCGGAGCAGGTGCGCTTTATCATGGTGGACCCCAAGCGCGTCGAGCTAACAGGCTACAACGGCATTCCGCATCTGGTCGCGCCTGTGGTGGTGGAGCTAGAGCGCATCGTGGGCGTGCTGAAGTGGGTCACCCGTGAGATGGACGAACGCTATAAGAAATTCAGCCAGGCCGGGGCACGCAACATCGTGGATTTCAACAAGCATCTGGACCCCGGCAGTGACGCCATGCCCTATATCGTCGTCATCATTGACGAGCTAGCAGACCTGATGATGCTGGCCCCGGAAGAAACGGAGCGCACAATCACGCGCATTGCAGCGCTGGCACGCGCTACAGGCATCCATCTGGTGATCGCCACACAGCGCCCGTCGGTGGATGTCGTCACGGGGACGATTAAGGCCAACTTCCCGGCGCGTATCGCCTTCGCTGTGGCGGGTGGTGTGGATAGCCGCGTGATTCTGGATCAACCCGGTGCGGAGCGCCTGCTCGGTAAGGGCGATATGCTCTACCTGAGTGGTGACGCCCCGGCCCCGCAACGCTTGCAGGGTGTGTTCGTCTCCGATATGGAGATTGATAACGTCGTGGGCTACTGGAAGATGCAAGCGCTGGATGCACAGACCGGCACCAACATCTCAACGCTGACGCAGCCTGTGATTGAGCCAGTTAAGCTGAAGCGGGGCAACGGTAACAGCGATGATGCATCAGCGTTTGATGATAGTGCTCGGCAGCAATCGCTATGGAATGGCGGCGCTGACGCTGGCGATAGCCTGGACCTGGGCGACGGCGCATCAGCAGGCGACCACGAACAAGAGGATGAGCTATACGACGAGGCCGTTGAACTCGTGCGGCGCTTGCAGAAGGCCAGCGTATCGCTATTACAGCGGCGTTTGCGCATCGGCTACACGCGGGCGGCACGCCTGATTGATATGATGGAAGCGCGTGGTGTGGTCGGCAAGGCGAAAGAGGGCAGCAGCAAGCCCCGCGATGTGATACCGGAGAGCTAAAGCGTCTCATTTTAATATCGCCAGACGTTAAAACGTCCGGCTCCGGCACCGACAAACCTGCTAGATTAAAAAGTGATGACCACTGATGCTTGATGTGGTTTGTGATAAACAGTACAATCGTTTGCGGAATGTATGAGCACTGGTGCAGCGATCACACAAGTATCTAGGAGAGTGAACCGTGAGACGAGTCGCGGTCCTGGCAGGATTAGTCATGCTCTTATTGGCAGGCGGGGCGCTGTCGTCGCAGCTATTTGGCGATGCACCCATCATCGTACAGTCGGAAACCCCCGACGCTTCCGTATTTGAGGCAACACCGCAACAAGCCGCGCAATTCATCTTCTGGGTGGGCTTTGTCATCGTTAATCTGATTGGTGCTGGTCTGACGTTGGCGTTTTTTATGTGGCGTGGCCATGCAGAAGTGCGCCGTGCAGGTGAAATGCCGCTGCGTGAGACAGAAACCGCACAAGATCAAGCAGACGACGCCCAATTGACAGAGGGCAAGCAAACGGCGGGCAGCGCCTCCGCTGCATAAGCTGCGTGTGTTGCTACACAGATTCGTAGTGCATCATTAGGCAATGATAGACGCGATTTTACTGGTATTGCTTGTAGAAGTAGAAAGACGAATAACAGAACCATGCAAATGCAGATGAAAACGCAGATGAGAATGAACACGCCCTCACAGCAGCCCATGCGTCGGTCACACGCTTTTATCTGGCTGGCGATGACGACAGCGCTGATGACGTTTGGCCTGATTATCTTTGGCGCAGTCGTCCGCGTGACCGATTCCGGCCTGGGTTGCGGCAGCGATTGGCCGCTGTGCGATGGCCGTATTATTCCCCCACTGGATAACGTAACCGCCTGGATTGAATGGCTGCACCGCTTGTTTGCTGCGCTGATCGGCCTCTTTGGGCTGGCGACGCTGTATTTTGCCGCACGCGCCTATCGTAAGCGCGATCAGAGCGTGCTGTGGTTCACGTTGGCGGCGGCGCTGCTCTTTGTCGTGCAAAGCACGCTGGGCGCAATCGTCGTCATGTTTGAATTGCCGCCGACGTTCGTTACGCTGCATCTCGGTGTGGCTATGTTGCTGCTGGGTGCATTGCTGGTAGCGGCGGTCCTGGCCTGGTATCAGCCCAAGCAACAGCAAGCCCGCGATCATGTGACGGTGCTGGCCTATGCCAACGCTGCCTTCGCGCTGGTGATTATCCTGACGGGTGCGCTGGTGCGTGGCAGCGGCGCGACGCTGGCCTGCGCGGATGGCTGGCCGCTGTGCTACGACGAAATTCTGCCGACGGCTTACGGCTCACTTGCGCTGATCCACATGCTGCACCGCATCGCAGTCGGTGCACTGGGCATCACGCTGATTATCCTGCTGTGGCAGGTCTATCGGCAGCGTAGCGACGTGCTAACACGTGGGCTTGCGCTGGTGTCGTTCGTTGTGTATCTATTGCAGGCTAGTGTGGGCGCGATGTACGTGATTAGCGTGGCAGGGCCGGAATGGGGCGCTGCGCATGTGGGCATGGCGGCAACCACCTGGGGGCTGCTGATTGTGCTGTGTGCGGTGGAAACCATGAATACAGGCGCGGTGCTGCAACAGGCCAATCAACCGCAGCCGACGGCAGCGAGCACGGGCCAACGTATACTGACATAGGCAAGCAAACCAACACAAGGGGCAAGCGATTTAATGGAATCCATGAGCATAACACAGACCCGCAAACGCGAGCGAGCAGCGTCCCCGCTCAAGGTGTTTTTTGAATTATCGAAGCTGCGTATCGTCGCGCTGCTGGTGTTTACCTGCATCACGTCGATGTTTGTTGCGGCGAATGGCGTGCCGGACCTGGGCACGCTGCTATTTACGGCACTAGGCGGCACACTGGCCGCAGCAGGCTCTAGCGCGATCAACCAGTATATTGACCGCGAAATGGACGCCAAAATGCAGCGCACACGCCGCCGCCCGATTCCATCCGGGCGCATCTCAGCGCTGAACGCGCTGCTGTTTGGTCTGGCGATGATTGCCTGGTCGATGCTAGTGCTGGGCCTGCTGGTGAACTGGTTGGCGGCGGCGCTGGCGTTCGGCGGTTCGATCTACTACGTCGTGCTGTATACGCTGATCCTGAAGCGTAACACCGTCGTGAATATCGTCATCGGTGGCGGTGCTGGCGCGATGCCTGTGCTGGTCGGTTGGGCGGCGGTAACGGGCACGCTGAGCGTCGAAGCGTTCATCCTGTTCGCGATTGTCTTTTACTGGACGCCGCCGCATAGCTGGGCGCTGGCGCTGCTGGTCAACAAGGATTACGCCGCCGCGAAGGTGCCGATGATGCCCGTCGCACGGGGTGAACACGCGACCCGCGTGCAGATTTTGCTATATAGCGTACAGTTGGTGCTGATTACGCTTATGCCCGGCCTGACGGTGCTGCTGCCCACAGAAGAAGTGCTCGGTGGCCTCTATCTGCTGGCGGCTGTGCTGCTGGGTGCTGGCATGATTTACATGTCGGTGCTGCTGCTCCAACGCAAGACAAAGGCGCTGGCGCGTGCCACCTACAAATACTCGTCAATGTATCTGGCGTTGCTGTTCCTGGCTATGATGATTGATCGGGTGGTGTATGCGGGCTTCTAAGCGCACGTCCATGATCGCTGTCGGTGTGACGCTGGCATTGCTGGTGATTTTCGGCGTGGTTTTCGTGACGGAATTCGTGCTGGCTACAAACGATGCGGCAATTCAGGATGGTGAAGCGCGTGCCAGCAGCGACGAGGACTATGCAGGCATTGTGCAGCCCTTGCTTGTGAACGCGGACGCGAGCAACGGCGAGCAACTGGTGACTGATGGCTACGAATGCCACGTCTGCCATATCCTCGGTGAGGGGCAGCAAGGCCCCGGCTATAGTGAAATCGCAGGCCATGCCGCTGAACGCGGTGAGCTGTCGCTGGCGGCGTATATTTACGAATCCATCGTGCATCCGAACGCCTTTGTGGTGACGGGCTACCCCAATCCATCCTCGATGCCGAGGAATTATGGTGATCGGCTGTCGGATGCAGAGCTTGGCGACATCATCGCTTACTTGCTACAGCAAGCCGATGCATAAACGGATAAACGGCAACAAACCGAGTTAATTATTTTGTCGGAGGGGGGCGAGTTGCAGATGGACACAGCACGGGTAGCAGATGCACCGCGTTGGCCTGTTGATGGCCATGATTGGGCGATCGCGTATCTGCATAAAGCGCTGATACATGGCCGCACGCGCCATGCCTATCTCATCACCGGGCCAGAAGGTGTGGGCAAAAGACAGCTTGCGCACGCCTTCGCCCAAGCGCTGAATTGTCAGCATGAGGATGTGGCGCAGCGCCCGTGTCTGCAATGCCGCTCTTGTAAGCTGATGGCCAGCGGCAACCACCCTGACCTCATCTATGCGCAGAACGACCCCAACAGCGGGCAACTTAAGATTGATGCCATACGTGAGGTGACGCGGCAAATCGCGCTCAAGCCGTTTGACTCGCGCTATCGTGTGGCCATCTTTCAGAATTTCGATGCCGCGCAACCCCGCGCACAGGATGCCCTGCTGAAAACGCTGGAAGAGCCGTCGCCCCATGCGGTGTTGCTGCTGACTGCGGCCACTGCCGAGATGCTGCTGCCGACGATTACAAGCCGCTGCCAGGTGTTGCGCCTGCGCCCTGTCGCCGCCGAAACGATTGCTGCGGTGTTGCGCCGTAAAGAGGCCGAAAGCGAGACCCCGCTGGCTGTGCGTGACGCAACACTGGTGGCACGCCTGAGCAATGGGCGCATCGAATGGGCGCTCCGAGCGTTGCATGACGCTGATGTGCTAGAGGAACGCGCACAGCACATCGACATCCTGCGCAATGTGATTCAGGGCAACCGCCGCCGCCGCTTCGACATCGCAGAGGAAATCAGCAATGCAGCGAAGAACAACAAACCCGCGCTACGGGCACTGCTGGAAACATGGCAGACCTACTGGCGCGATGTGCTGCTGGCGGCCAGCAATGCCGAGGTGCCGCTGACCAATATCGACATGCGCGACGACCTGATTGGCCTTGCGAACCACGTCGGCGTCGCGGATGCACTACAGGCGGTGCGTGCGACCCGACGCATGATGCAGACCCTCAGCACCAATGCACAGGTGCGGATGGGTCTGGATGTGATGCTGCTGGATTATCCCCGGCTCAAGTGATTTGATTGAGCGCCGAGGCCGAGTGTTAGCCAATCGGCTCCGGTTGCAAACGTGGTTCCACACGGAAGCGAACCGCCGTGCGTTCGTTGCCATCAATGTCTACTTCCGTGAAGTACGGCGTGCAAACGATGTCAATCTCATCACGTTCGAGGTAGCCCCGCGCAATCGCCAATGCCTTAACAGCTTGGTTGACTGCCCCCGCGCCGATAGCCTGCACCTCTGCAAATTCATGCTGACGCATGACCCCTGCAATTGCACCTGCGACAGCAGTGGAACGGGACTTCGCCGATACTTTGATGACATCAGGCGAGGCTTCATGTGTGTACGTGGTATCAAGGGGAAAATTGTAGTTTGTCATTGAACCATAACCTCAGACTGATCTAGTTCCAAAAATGCTTATTTTGTTCAGGGTCATTGTACAAGGAATTTTAATCTGTGTCCAATAAGCGTATAGCTCGCTCGCCATTAAGTGAACACGTTCGCCTTTCAGCCAGATGACCGATTGACAAGCTGTTATCTGCTATTTGTGCACTTTCCCTGCGTAACATATCCCAAATTTTGAGGCAGCGGGGGCATTTTTGCGGCGATATATCCCAAAATTGACGCCGATGCTCTCATTGATGCTTTCTTAACGAATGCCCTGTTGTTGCACTGCGGTTGCCGCTTCGCGTTGTCTATGGCTCATGACGGTTCTCTATGGACGCTTTGCGATTAACGTTGTACAAACAGCAAAGCAAATGATACTAGCCTGTCATGTCGTGCATTAAAGAACTAGCACTGATTTATCCCAAGCTTAAAATTTTTTGACAGAAGGCAGAATCATGTTGAGCATCGGGGAGGGATGCGCTATACTAAGTTCATTCACGATTTGGCTACAACGTTGTGCAACATGCACATTTGACTGTTTGCGTAACACCCCGACCTGTTGCAGCCAGACGCCAGAAAGATCATGAGATCAACTTTATAAAAGACCGTAACCGGGTAATGCTTATCATCTGCCGGTGGGGGAATTCCGCGCATTGCCAAGCGCTTTTGGTAACCCTGCCTGGCGTACTAACAAGGAAGTAACAAGTGAAACCGCAAGATGCTTGGAACGTGGCTTACAACCAACTCGAATTACAACTCGGACGCGCCAGCTTCAATATATGGCTACGACAAACCGTGTTTCTGGGGTTCGAGCAAGGGACACACCCGGATGGCATCTTCGTAATTGGTGTGCCGTCCAGCTATGCCCGCGATATGCTACAATATCGCCTTCAGCAGCGCGTTCAGCGTGTACTGGCGGAAATCACACAGACAAGGCCACAGGTGCGCTTTGAACTGCACAAGCCCAAAGCAGACGGCGCTGATAACCCAGAAGAAGATGCAGAAGAAAACGAAGACGAAATGCCGCTATTCAAGCTGCTGGCACGCAAGCGTGCGCAGGAAGCAGCTAACGGTGGCACGCCAAGCAAGGACGAAACGCGCCAAGACGACGAACCGCTGCACAAGCTGATTGAGCAGCCCCGCGCCCCGGTTTTACCACAGAGCGAACTCAACCCACACTTCACGTTTGATCGTTTCGTGGTGAATAGCTCGAATCAGATGGTTTACGAAGCGGCGCGTGCGGTCGCAGAACACCCGGCTTCGCTCTACAACCCGTTTCTGGTCTACGGCGGCGTTGGCCTGGGCAAAACGCACATTTTGCAGGCCATCGCACATGCTTGTAGTCGGGTGGGGCTGCGCACGCTTTACATCCCATCCGAAGTCTTTACCAATGACCTGATCAAAGCGATACGCGACCGCACAACGGCCATGTTCCGCGAAAAATATCGGCGTGCTGATGTGCTGCTGGTCGATGATATTCAGTTCATCGGCGGCAAGGAATCCACACAGGAGGAGTTTTTCCATACGTTTAACGCGCTGGTCAACTTCAACAAGCAAATCGTCATGGCCTCGGATCGGCACCCCAGCGAGCTTTCGACGCTGGAAGACCGCCTGCGCTCACGTTTTGTCGGTGGTCTGGTGGCGGATATTCAGCAGCCAGAACTGGAAACACGCATCGCAATTCTTGAGATGTGGGCAAAAGAGCGCAACTCAGAGGTCACAGGTGATGTGATTCAAATGGTAGCGCAGCGTGCACCCAATAGCGTGCGTGAACTCGAAGGGGTATTTAATCAGATCATCGCGCAAATCCGCCTGAGCGGGCAGGTTTCGATGGCACGGGCACAGACGACTGTCGAGCGCTTCAAGCAGCCCCGTCAGCATGTAAAAGTGCCGACGGTGATTCAAGTTGTGGCCGAGGCACAAAATCTGTCAGTGGATGAACTGATCGGCAAGCGGCGCACGGCCCGCATCAACCAGGCGCGGCAGATCGCCATGTATTTAGCGCGTGACATCACGGATGCGTCTCTGCCGCAGATCGGGGAAGCCTTCGGGGGCCGCAGACACACAACGATCTTGCATGGTTGCAACCGCATTGCTGGTGATATGGCCGTCGATGAAACGCTGGCTTCACGGGTGCACAGCTTGCACCGCCGCATCATGGGGCACAAGCCATCATCAAGCTGACTCAGCTTTTCGGCTAATCAGCGTGTCAGCACGACATAAGCACGTATCTTGCTGACGTGCTGGCAGGCTGAAACGCCATAGACGGTGTTAATAGCCGCACTTGCCTGGATCAACCCGCCCACAGGCTGCTGATGCCAGGCTAGTAGCGGCTCAGGTAGCGCTCTAGCTCCCAGGGCGTGACCTGCTGCTTGTAGGCGTCGTATTCCTGCCGTTTTGCCTCGATGTAGCGTTCACTGATGTATGGCCCCAGCGCCATCGTAATCACGTCATCTTCCATCAGTGCATCCAGCGCTTCATCCAACGTCTTGGGTAGTGTCTTCATCATGCGGCGCTGCTGCGCTTGCTGGCGCAGTGGCGTTTCTTCCCAGGGTTGGCCCAATGCTGTGCGATGCTTGATGCCGTCTAAGCCCGCCATCAGCATGACCGCCGTCGCCAGATACGGGTTGCTGCTGGGGTCCGGGCTGCGCAATTCCAGGCGCGTATGCGCTTCTTTGCCGGGTGCTGTGCTCGGCACGCGAATCAGCGCGCCCCGGTTGATGTGTGCCCAGGTGATGTGAACAGGCGCTTCAAAGCTGGTGCCCAGGCGTTTATAGGAATTCACCAGAGGCGACAAAATCGCGCACATGGCGCGGGCGTGCTCTAATTGCCCGGCTAAGAAGTGCTGCGCCAGCGTCGATAGACCGTACTCCTGCTCTTGGTCCGCGAATACGTTTGTGTGGCTGTGGCAATCATGCAAGCTCTGATGGGTGTGCATCCCGGAGCCGGGCATATGCGCCAGTGGACGCGGCATAAACGTGCAGTACATGCCGTGCTGCTGCGCGACGGTCTTCAGGGC
Organism: Anaerolineae bacterium; assembly: GCA_034437615.1. Lineage (GTDB taxonomy): Bacteria > Chloroflexota > Anaerolineae > Aggregatilineales > Phototrophicaceae > DAOTTW01. The sequence goes on from DAOTTW010000358.1 coordinate 30,370, forward strand.
GACACGCGCCGTCAGGATGTGATCCGCCGACACCAGCGCATGATTATACTGAAAGCCGATTTCATGCTGGCCGCTGCCTGTCTCTGAATGCGTCGCATCAACGCGGATGCCCATTGCCGCCAGCGTCATCAGCATCTCCTGATTGATGCGCTGAACGCGGTCATCCACAATATCAAAGTAGCCGGCATAGTCGGTGGTGGTTGCCATCACCGGGCGGCCATCTGTCCCAATCGGAAACAGGAAAAACTCCAGTTCCATGCCCGTCTTGAAGATGTAACCGGCATCTTCACACGCTTGCAGCGCACGCAGCAGCACATTACGCGGGTCACCGATGAACGGGTCGCCGTTGGTTTTGTGCACGCTACAGATGATGCGGGCGGTCAGGGCGCTTTCGCGGCTCCAGGGCAGGATCGCGAACGTGCGCAGGTCCGGCACCAGCACCATATCGCTTTCTACGACACGTGCGAAGCCCTCGATAGACGAGCCATCGAAGTGCAGGCCGTTGTCGATCACGTTGCCGAGTTCGGTGCGGGGGATCACAATACTTTTGACGATGCCCGTAATATCGGTAAACCATAAAGCAATAAATTGGACGTTGGCATCTTCGGCTTGTGCAAGAATGTCATCTTTATTTTTGTTCATATAATGTCGATTGTGGTCTAGTTGCATGGGATTAACCTCAGTATAGGGTGATTGTGATCGGCGCGAACACAGCAGACTTCACCAATGATCGCTCAGGGCTTGTTGGTAATGCGCCACAAATTATAGTGGAGTCTACAAAGAAGCGGGGGCGCTTTTTGTTGTGGCTCACCAAGTAGGTTGTTGGCTTATGTTTTGGGTGGATGCCAACCAACAGCTACCCATTCGCTTCGTGCTGCAACAACCTTCGCCAAGTTCATATCGAGGCGCTGGATGGTTGCTCGCCCGATGGCACTTAAGCCGAGTAGCTCTGTGCCTTCTGCGCTCCAACGGAAATGTTCGCGCCACGTATCTGTACGCGGATTAAACAGACGTGCTTTCTCGCCCGTTTCGGGATCAGTGCCGGATTGATGATCGTGCTTGCGGTTGTTACAGGTTGCGCAGGAAAGGCAAAGATTTTCACTTTTGGTTTGGCCCCCAATAGATTGTGGCACAATGTGGTCCACGTGCATTTCTATCACGATACGCGCCTGTGTCTGGCAATATTCACAGCGATATTGCGCACGCTCATAGACCAGTTCACGCAATGGCTCTGGAATCTTCGCCATTACTTTTTCGTTTGCAGGTAACTTTTTACATCTTCCCCGCGCTCATGCAACAAACGTAATGCCTTCGAACGCAGTAGCATCAAATCGTTGTTGCGCTCCGTCAGCCTATTAAGTTCTTGGCGCTCTGTTTGTGTTAGCTTGCCCTGATTGCCAAGCTCTAGCAATTCATGCAACCGCCCTGCATCCGTCCAAGGCAAGCGACGATAAACAGTTGCCCATAACTGCGTAGTTGTAAATTGATCGAGCTGTTCTAATGCTGGCCCTACATCACCTGCATCTGCATCATCTAGCAAGATTTCGAAGCTCTCTAGCAGCACAGTTTCGGGTGAGCGTTGGGTCGCTGCTGCGATTGATTGTAAGCGCTCGTAGAGATCATCCGGTATGTCTATTGTGAGGTTTCTCATCGGAATTATTCCTCTGCCATCTGTGGTTATGATAGCACGGCTCCCATGCTTCGCTTTACAGCAGCCACACCAGCAACAAAACACCCCAGGCCAGGCTATACAGGCCGACAATGCGCCAACTCTGCGCATTCAGTGGGTTTGTCTCGCGCACGATGGCGTGTGCTCCCTCCAGGGATAGCCCACGAGAGACGCGCAACACCGGCCCGATAAACCAGGCCAGCAGCGCACCCCCGATCAGGCCGCCAATGTGCCCCAGGTTATCAATGTTGGGGATGCTGAAGCCTAAGAACAGGTTCAGGCCAAGCAGCAAGGCGATATTGGTCAGGATGGCACGCGCTCGGTTGCCGTACACCTGTCGATTGCGATAGACAAAGACGCCCTGCGCCGCGAAGATGGCGAAGATCGCCCCCGATGCGCCCACCGATGGCACCCCGTAATCACCGAATGTCACGCTGAGGATCGACCCGGCCAAGCCACCCAGGAAGTAAATGATGGCGAAGCGCGTATGCCCGAACAGCAATTCGACATCCCGCCCCAACACAAACAGGGCGTACATATTAAAGGCGATGTGGGCAATCGTGCTGGGTGAATGCAGGAACATGGCCGTAAACAGCCGATGTAGCTCAAAATTCTGGTCGATGGCTGGCGGGAAGGCCGCGCCATTGTTCAGCAGCCACAGTTGCACATCCTGAAAGATGAAGCCCACCGCGTAAATGGCCACGTTAACCGCAATCAGGATGTAGGTCAGGGTGGATTGCTGCACGGTTGTAAGCGGGCTGTTTTGCCGCGCCTGCTGATAGTCGCGCTGGCGTTCTTGGCGCTGTTGCTGCTGTTGATACGGCGTCATACCACCGCCATCATAGAGTGGGTGGCCCTGCCGCTGATTATCGTTCTCACTCATGCGTTTAATAGCTTTCTGCTTATCCACGTCACGTTATAGTCTGGGCATCGTCGGTATACAGGCGCTTACGCACTGCTTTAGGCTATGTTGCATCCTGAGCCGTCAAAGCCACATATAGATCATATTAGCAAGTGGTCAGCATCTATCGGTGTTGTCTATGCGCTGTTAACATGCTCTGCGTACAATCATGGGTGCAAAAGCAACACCCGCTTCACCCACGAACCATGCATGAGATACAGATAAAGAGGCAGACATGCCCACATACGAATTCCGCTGCGAGAACTGCGGCAACCGCTTTGCACTGTTTTACAAATCCACCAGCGCCTACTCCGAAGCGACACCAAGCTGCCCGAAGTGCCAGAGTACGGAGCTAGCCCGCCTGATTACAGGCGTGGCATTGCAGGCCGTCAACCGCGATTATAGCCGCATGTCATCCGATGAGATGCTCTCCGTGCTGGAAAGCGGCGACGCCAAGCAAGTCGGCAAGATGTACCAACAGATCGGCGGCGCGAACCCCGGCCTCGCTAACGAATATCAGCAGACCACCCAACGCCTGATACAAGGCGAAGGCATGGAGAGCATCGAGCGCAGCCTGAAAGAAGAAGGCGAAAGCAAGCAGGCCGCAAAAGATAAGAAAACCAAAAACAATAAGCCCTAAACAACCATCTGCACACCACAAGGCAAAAGCGCATGATCGACATCGCACGTATACGCAAAGACCCGGAAGCCATCAAGGACAAGATGCGGCTACTAGGCGACGAAAAAGCCCTCAGCTACATTGACGAAATCGTCCAACTCGACACGCTGCGGCGCGAACTGCTCACCAGGCGCGACGAATTGCAATCCCAGCGCAACAAGCTAAACAAAAGCGTCGGGCGCTTACGCGGCGATAAAAAGCTGGACGACAGCACACGCCTGCTGCGTGCATACGGCGCAAACGCCGCGCTGGATGCCAGCGATTACGAGCGTGCACAGGCCATACTCGCTGGCGAAGTCGATAGCGACCTTTCGCCGCCCGATGACGCTGAATTGCAGAGCGTGCTGGATGCCCTGGCCGATATCTTGCGCGAAATAAGCGAGGTCCACAACTCACTTAACAACCAGGTGACTGTAACCGAGGGCGAGCTTAATGCGTATCTGCTTTGGATTCCCAACATCCCGCATGACAGCGTACCACCCGGCGAAGGTGAAGAGGACAACAAGCCCTGGGAGCCAGAAGGCGACTTGCGCGAGTTTGATTTTCAGCCGCAAGCTCACTGGGATTTAGGCCCACAACTCGGCATGATCGACTTTGAGCGCGGCGTCAAGATTGCCGGGTCGCGCTTCTACATCCTCAAGGGCTGGGGGGCACGCCTGCAACGCGCCCTGATTACGTTCTTCCTGGATATGGCCCGCGAGAAAGGCTTCACCGAGGTCTACGTGCCGTATCTGGTGCAAGAGGCCATGATGGTCGGCTCGGCGCAGTTCCCGAAGTTCCGCGATGTGGTCTACGAAGATAAAGAGGCCGACCTGTACCTGCTGCCAACATCTGAGGTGGCGGTCACTAATATGCACCGCGACGAAATTTTCAACGAGGCCGACCTGCCGAAATACTACGTGGCGCATACGCCCTGCTTCCGGCGCGAAAAAGCCAGCGCAGGGCGCGACACACGCGGTATTAAGCGCGTGCACCAATTTGAAAAGGTCGAGATGTACAAGTTCACGACGCCGGAAAGCAGCTACGACGAGCTTGAAGCGCTGGTCGAGGCGGCCTGTGATATTTCGCGTGCGCTGAAAATCCCGTTCCGGCGGCTGGAAATTTCGACGGGGGACCTGGGCTTCAGCGCGACCAAAAAATGGGATGTCGAGATGTGGGCACCGGGCAGCGAAGAATGGCTAGAGGTCAGTTCATGCAGCAACACCGAGGATTTTCAGGCGCGGCGTGCTGCGGTGCGCTACTATCCAGAGGGCAGCAAGAAAACGCAATTCGTGCATACGCTGAACGGCAGCGGTCTGGCCCTGCCGCGTGTCATCATCGCCATTATGGAGAATTACCAGCAGGCCGATGGCAGCGTCGTCGTGCCGGATGTGCTGCGACCTTACCTGGGCACAGATGTCATCAAGGCGGAATGATCAATCACATTGTTTATCTGGTAAACGACTATCAGCAGGCATGGTACAATGTCGCTCAGCGGACGGTTAGCCGACGTTGATAGTCTATCGCGAGACGCGCCGACGCGCTTGGCATCCCTATATAATAGCCCGCAATTACGTCAGGAAAAAACGTTATGCCTTCTGATTTTGCAAGTATCCGCGCACAGTTCCCATCGTTGAATCAACCCGCCGATGATGGCACGCTGCCTGTGTTCTTCGATAATCCAGCCGGTACGCAGGTGCCGCAGGTCGTCTACGACGCCATCACCGAATTTTATACGCACATGAACGCCAACGCAGGCGGTGCCTTCGAGACAAGCCAACGCAACGATGCCATGATGCACGCTGCCCGTGAAACGCTGGCCGATTTCCTGAACGCGCCGCGCCCCGATGAAATCGTCTTTGGCCCCAATATGACCACGCTGAATTTCGGCCTGAGCCGTGCCTTTGCGCAAACCCTGCAAGCGGGCGATGAGATCATCCTGACGCGCATGGACCACGACGCCAACGTGACGCCCTGGACGCTGATTGCGCGTGACCGGGGCCTGGAGGTCAAATGGGTCGAATTGAACACAGAGGACGCCACGCTGAAGCTCGATAGCTTTGAAGCCGCGCTCAGCGAACGCACCAAGCTCGTCGCCGTCGTGCACGCCTCTAATGCTGTCGGCACGATTAACCCGCTTCCGCGCATCGTAGAAATGGCCCATACTGTCGGGGCGCTTGTGCTGGTGGATGCTGTGCAGAGTGCGCCGCACCTGCCGATTGATGTGCAAGCGTTGGGCTGCGATTTCCTGCTGTGCTCGGCTTATAAATTCTTCGGCCCGCATATCGGCGTGATGTGGGGGCGTTACGATCTGCTGGCCGAATTGCCTGCGTATAAGGTGCGCCCTGCAAAAGACGTGCCGCCGTATCGCTGGGAGACAGGCACACCGAGCTTCGAGACCATTTATGCGACGAAAGCGGCTGTGGATTATCTGGCGACCTTAGCAGATGGCACAGGTCAAGATGCACAGGTGCCGGGGTACACGGGTCGGCGCGCACAACTGAAGCAGGCGATGCAGCGCGTGCAAGCGCATGAGCAAATGCTAGCCGATAAGCTGATTGCTGGTTTACAGCGCATCCCTGGCCTGACGATGGCTGGCATCAGCGACCCCGAACGCAAAGACGAGCGCGTGCCAACGGTGGCCTTTGTGATGGACAAGCACACGCCGCAGCAAATCGCGGAGCACCTCGCAGCGCATCACATTTACGTGTGGAACGGCCACTATTACGCGCTTGAGATCATGGACCAGTTCGGACGATCCGAGCATGGCATGGTGCGTGTCGGGCTGGCACATTACAACACGCCAGAGGAGATTGACCGCCTGCTGGCCGCGCTGGGTGAATTGGCGTAACTACTCAGGCGGGCATGTTTTGCCCGCTAATTGGCCCTCACCCCCTCACCCCCTTAATCCCCTTTTCAGGGGTAGGTATTTGGTTTTTCGTTGTTCCTGTGTGGCGGACGCACCAGTGGCGCGTCCCTACAGACCTGTTGTGAATAATTGCGACCCTGTAGGGACAGGGC
>DAOTTW010000359.1:0-4994 GCA_034437615.1 Anaerolineae bacterium
AGCACCACAAAAGGCGACCTGCACAGCGGTTGTAAACCTAGACCTCCTCCGCGTTGCTGTGTGCCACCCCTGGTCAATGTACACGAAGTCGAAAAACAACAGGACAAATCATGAGCCATTTTGGCAAGTGATGATGGTTCCGTTTTTCATTAGTTGTGTAAGCATACGCAATTTAGCACTTTTTGCATGTCCTGAACCTGGGCTGATCTGCTATAACGCCTGTCCTGGATGTGTGGCACTACAGAGATTTGCAGCGGCATCGACATCTCGTGTGCTAAAATACAGGCAGCATATGGAGTAATGAGCATGGCAACCAACAGAATCACACTGGATCTACCCGATGACTTGTATGAGAAACTGCTCCGCATGGCCGATGCTACGCGACGTTCACCTGAACAGGTTCTGAAGGAAAACCTGGAGCTATTATTACAAGAACCCGACCCGACTATTGATCTGTCCGAATTTGAGGCGTACACCGATGCACAACTATGGGCAGTCGTCTATCGGCGTTTACCCTGGGCACAAACCCAACGGTTAAATGAGTTGTTGGATCGAGGTCAGCGTGGTTTGCTCAGTGACAGTGAGCGAGATGAAGTTGTGGCGTTAAGTGACCTGAGCGAGACGTATATGGTGCAGCGTTCGGAGGCGCTGCGTTTGCTGCATGAGCGCGGTCATGACATCAATCAGTTTCGCCAACGAGCCGTGTAATGCCATCAATCCCTGATGATCTGCGTGCGCTGGTGACGGAGCGTGCACGCAGTCGGTGTGAGTATTGTCAGACGCAACAAGACATTGTTGTTGATATGACTATCGACCATATCCGTCCGCGAATTGCTGGTGGAACCAATGAAGCCGAAAATCTCTGCCTCTGTTGCGCAGGCTGCAATAGTCGTAAACAGGATCATGTAACGGGCATCGACCCTGAAACCATAACAGAAATACCTCTTTTCAATCCGCGCAGGCAAATCTGGCACGACCATTTCAGCTGGAGCCTCGATGGCGTTGAAGTAATCGGATTGACATCAGTTGGACGTGCAACCGTCGCTCGTTTGAAACTCAACCGCCCTCAACTACTGATCGCCCGACGTCGTTGGGTATCCGTCGGCTGGCATCCCCCTGAAGATTGAGCTTGAAACAAGGAATTACCAGTCGATATTTGGGTATTGTTCCGGAGGTTCGCCATGTTCCTCGATGACACGGAGAACCTTTTCAATACGCGTCGGGTCGATTTGTTCAAGCTGTACTTTGAATTCCCAATTATCGCCGAAGTCAAACAGAAACGTCATCGACTGGCCTTCACTGAGCGGTACTTCCCCTACCCGCACCTCTGAGGTGAATGGTGGCTCGTCCATGTAGGGGTGAAAAACCTCTTCAGCGGCCCCAAACTGATTTCGATACGTGAACAGATACAGATGATCGTTGTCGAACGCAAACGCATTGAGAATGGTCGATGCCAGCGCATCTAGCGAATGTTGAGCACCGATTTCGATGCGCCGCCAGACCTTGCCCAACGATACCTTAAACGTAAACGTGCCTTCCTGGAACTCGTCCTGTTTGATGGTCAATGTTTGCTGCCACTCAGGGAAATAGGGCTGGAGCGTTGGCTGCAAGGCTCCAATCGTAGCGCCTTTGTCCTCTAGCTCAAATAGATAGTCCAGATCGCTGAAGAAGTCACTAACTAGCACAGGTAGTATCGCATCGCCTACATCCGTGCGATAAATGCGCTGAATGTTCCAACCCTTGCCTGCTTCCGGTTCGCTATCTTCGACACGAACCATGCCAAACTCTAGCATTAATCCCAGGTTATGCCATTCGGGCGCAATGTACAGCAACTCTTCAACATTTCGATTACCTGCAACTTGCAAACCCTCTGCGGGGATATCCTTGTAAAACCTGACCATTTTCTCGACATTTCGTGGAAAGCTAAAAACACCACTAGAACGTCCTGCTCCCACAACGTCGCTGTGTGCACGTAATAGCCACGTTTCCAGCAAATGCCCGAAGCGCTCGACGAGTTTCAGGTTCTGCCACTGCTCGTAGATAGCCTCATTAATGAGCATCCTGGGTTTTATGCCCGTCTCATCAACCTGTGTAAGTCCAGACGCCCGCAAGAGCAGATACAGCCCCAAAATTGCTGGATAGGATTTTTGCTGCGGGCGTTTAAGCGCGACCTGAATCGGATGATGCAGCCGTTCGTTGATGGCCTCTAACTGCGTCCGTGACAGGCGATACGTCGCTGTTAGGTCGAGTGGTGCCACTTGCAGCATTTCCAGCAATACGTTGATGTCGTGCAGCAGCGGCCCCGGCTGCGTCTCTGTGACCTGCAATGCTTTCAGGAACGATTTGTGCTGCTGTGTAGGTTGCATATGCTCTGGCAGAAAGCCAAACATCGTATCTCATCTCCTTCCATTCATCTCATGTTTCATGTTATCTCATGTCATGGTCGCTAAAGCTACTTCAAGTGTCCCATTAGCGCGTACTTGCGCCCATGTTCAGCACGGATTTGGGCTACGCATTGCTGCCAGTCGGCTTCGCGCTCGTGTTGTAGGTAAATCAGCTTGATCTTGCCAAGCCAGTGCGTCGCTTTGGGGTAGTGTTTGCTGCCCCTGCCGATAAGGTGCCGAGCTTCGGTTAGCGCCTGCGCCACTGCCCAATCAGGATATACGCTGGCAGTGGCGTCAACAACTTTCTCCCGCAGTTGGTAGCCACCATAGGCATAATCCTGCCAGACTTGAATAATTCTGTCGATGTACTGTTCCTCGATCAAGATTTCAATCAATATATCCTTGCGAGGTGTAGCTGCTACGTGTTCTATAAGTTGCGGATGCAGTGTCGCCCATTGTGCTTCGGACGCCAACCGCTTCAACGCTTTATAACTATCGAGTGAAGGTGAGTGCTCGAACGTCATCTGCCAGGCTCGGAAAGCTGTCTCAGGTCGCTCGGTTTCCTCAGCCAGTTTCGCAAGCCATGCTGTCAGCGTTGCTCCTGGCGCGTCCTGATGCTCCAGTCCCAGCATCCCCACCTGATAAGCTGCTTCGACATGCTCCTGATCATACAAAAAGCGACCCAGTTTCAGATATTCATCTTCATATTCATGTGGTCTTACACGCAACGGATGCTGACGGACATGGGTAACCGCTTCAGCGACACGCCCAACTTCTGTTAGCCGCAGCGCATAGCGATAATGCGCGTTCTGCTCAAGACACCATGCCAGATAACGATCTGTGTCACCCGTGTAGGCGATCACGTTGAGCTTAGCGTCCGTTAAATCGATAGCATTTTCGGCGGCAGCATTCTCCCAACCTTGCACACAAGCGGTGATCGGCGCGTCCAGTGTCTCATCTAAGCCATAATCAGATAGTTCAACCAGCCACTCGTCAAGTTCCTCGCTCAATGTCTGTCGTTCGTCCGATGATAAGTCTGACCCTAAGATTGCTTCGGTTAGTTCAGCACTCCAAACCTCCAAAAAATCGGCAAGCTGGCATTCTTCCTCTAATTCGCCATACTGCGGCGCGACTTCCTCACCGATAATACGCATCAGCGCCAGCGCATTGTTGAAATCCCCTTGTACTAAATACGTGCGTGCCTGTGCCTGTGCGTCTTCCAGACCACCAACGACATGCCAGATGCTCTCCCAGTGATTGCGATAGTCCAAACGATCCACAGCTTGCTGCACCTGACGACGAAAGGTACGAGTATCCACGCTCACCGGATTGCCAGCTTGCGCAGGGTCGCTTGTGGTGACAGGCGCTATACTCGGCAAAATGACCTTCAACCAGCTTTCGAGTTCAGGTTTTTGTGAGCGCAGCGTGTGGACCAACTCGCGCAATTGGTCGGCGGACATCTGGGCGAGTCGTTCATCAATGGACGGCATCGGCGCTGAATGGGGTCGGATGTGCGTCAGCAATACGGCTACGGTATGCTTACAATCACCCTGACCGTCATAGGGGCACGTACAGCTTGCAGCCACAACCTGCCCATCCTCCAACATGACGGTCACATGGTAAGGTGTGTTTCGTGACCCCTCGACGTAAGCTTCGATGGTATTATCTCGTATGACAATTTTGCCAACTGCTCCAGCGGCGTAGTAATCTTCGCCCCGGTTGAAACTTTGATCTGTGGCGCGTCGGCGAATCTGATATTCGGAGAGGGTTTGCATAGGTATTATCCGGTAATTGAGGACTGAACATCGCTATTGTAGCAACATCTGAAATAAGTGTCTCTACGTGTCGGATTTCGCGTTGCGACCACGTGCAGAACTTGGCCGACAAGTTACATCCTCTTGTGCTGATGCTGTGCAGGAGCCTACCTCAACTTGTCCTGAGCATGGCAACATCCCCGCAGGATAGCTTCTGCACGTGCACTAATCGGCTATTACGTGTCCTGAATGTGTGGCGCTCATAAGAAGTGCATCAAATACCGTGTCCTGAGGTTGGCGGCTGTGGCGCATCGTGGATTCGCTGCAACGGCAAGGACTTGCGTTCTGGTGGACATAACAGGCGTTTGCGCTGGGTCAAGCAGCCGACTAAAGTGCAGATGCACTTTAGCGATAGCGGGAGCAACCTATGCAATCGATAGCCGAAAACTGGCAAACGCGACCTGGAAGCTACGACGCCACCCACACCGAACAGTTATTTTCATCTGATAATGCCTACGACATCCCCGACTTGCCCGCTGCATTCTTGAACGCAACACCACGTTGATACAATAAGCCCCGGCCTGCAAAATTTTGCGGCTGTGCTATGATGAAAAATGATCCATTAAACACTCGGAACATAAAATACTATTACACCGTTAGACATTAGGGGACGATATGCGTTACTATACCACCTTGCTCGTCGTCGTATTAAGCTTGGTTGCGGCTTATGCGCCAGCTCACGGGCAAGGCGACTACGAAACATTCGTGATTTACCTGGATTTGCCGGAGCGTAAGCCACTGGGCCAACTCGATGAAGCCCAGGAGGCGCAGTGGGTTGCGGATGTCGCAGCCGCAC
>DAOTTW010000360.1:0-3735 GCA_034437615.1 Anaerolineae bacterium
CGGGCCAATTTCGTTCTTGTCCGTCTTCAGCGTCACCTCACCACCTGAGCCTGATAGAGGCAACCACACAAGCTCTGGCAGGTCATGCTTCACGCCCACACCAGGCCGCGTGTCGCCAATCACTGCCAGCCGATCTCCGATGTCACGGCGGCGTTCGTGGCTGCTGGCATCTCGTGGCAGCGTATCCAGTTCAGTCAGCAAGCGCTTCTGTTCCGGCTCGATGAAGTCACGCTCCACTTCGTTTAGCTCCGGCTTCAGCCGCTCTTGCATCGCATACACCAGCACCAGGCGTTCTTGCGGCCACAGCAAATAGTCCGGGCGGCCTTTCGTCTCCCAATCATGTGCCGCGTTGCGCACCTGACGTAGCAAAATCAGGTCTTCCTGCGCCTCTGCAATCCACTCTGCTAAACGCTCCCAACTACGGAACAGCGCTTCATGCGCCACTTCTACGTCTGTCTCATCCGTCACCAGCAAGCGTGCATCCGTGAACGCCTTGACCAGTGCTGCGGCTTGCTCATCAAAACGGCCCTGTGGCGCACGCTGACGGGTAGCCGTGCCGCGCTCGTCCACCTCCACCAATTCACGGAACACCTGCTTGAGCAAGTCCGCTTTATCCGCCAGCGTAAGCCCCTGAAAGGTCTGCTCGGCTCGCTTGCCTATGGCTCCTTGCACACCACCCAGGGCGTCGTAATCCGCAAACGTCAGGCTGCGGTCGTGGCGTGCATCCGCGATCTTATACAACTCATCCAGCGTGTAGGCCATCAGCGCCAGCGCGCCTGCATCGCTGCCCATCTCGCTCAAAATCTGTTCCGGCAGGCCGTCCTCCAATTCAAGCGCTGCCAGTTCCGCCGGACGTTTGATCATCTGCGCCAGCGCGCCTGCTGTCGGTGCCGCAAGATGGAACGTGCCCAGGTTCAGCAAGTCAGCCAGTTCAGGGATTTCAATCGCACGATGCACAAAGTCATGGCGCACCGTGATAACGACTCGCAAGCGCGGCTGCGCTGCAATTTCCGTCAGCATCCTGGCAAAGGGCGCGATTGTCTCCGGTTTCGCCAGCGTGAACAATTCCTCAAATTGGTCGATGAACAACAACACCTCTGCCCACTCCGGCGCATCAACTGTTTCCAGCGCTGCATTCAGCGTGTCGCAGATGGTCGCAGGATCGTTCAGCATGTCCTCAACGAAGCCCGTTTTGACGCGCCGTAGCTCAAACGGTGACGGGCGCAGTGCCTCGAATGCCTTGACGACACCCTCAAATAAGGCCGCAAAAGGATGATCCGCACCGCCCGGCGTAAAACGCACCACACGCCAATCCTTACTGCCTGTATGCTCATCAGAGATGGCATTGGCAGACAGACGCGGCAACAAACCTGCGCTGACCAGCGATGATTTGCCGCTGCCCGACGCGCCGACAGCCGCCACAAAGCGGCTATCCGCCACGCGCTTCAACAATGCATCCGTCTCGCGGTCTCGCCCAAAGAAGATTGGGGCATCGTCCGGCTTAAACGCACGCAAACCAGGGAACGGCGATCCCTCCCAGCGCTTGCTCTCGATGGTGACGATTTCCGTACTGGCAGGCGGTGCGGGGTCCGGTGGTGCTGCACCCGCTTCGTAGCGCTTTAGTAGCCGCACGACCAGTTCTTCCAGGTGCGTCTCGAACTTCTCGCGAAAATCCGCCGGGCTGCTGTAGTGGTTGATGCCGCGCCGGATTTGCTTGGTAACGGGATCGTAGAATAACTCACCGGAGAAAAAGGTCTTCACACGTTCGTATTGCTCGTGCTTGGCCTCAAAATCAGCGTCTGTCAGCTTGATGGGTGGATCGTCTGTGCGTCGGTAAATAACCGTCTCAGGCCGTTTGCTGTTCAGTGCATCCAGCAATTCGTAGTGTGTGCCGGAGAGGTAATCCGTGCCGTCTTTGTCTGTGAAAGGCGTGCCCATGCGTGACCACATGATGCACACGACAATATCGCACTGCGATGGCTTCGGCAGACCCGCATCAATCGCGGCCTGTGGTGACATCGTGGCTAGCATGGGCGTATCGGCACCGGGCTTATCCCAGGCCACCACACGAAAGCCGACCTTCTCACGGAATGCCGGACGGTTCGGTAAACGGTCCAGGATTTCGAGCACCGCTTTGCGCTCGTCATTGACATCACCCGGTGATGAAAGAAATACACGGAAAAATGGGATATGTTCAGGCATCAGGTTCGCATCCAGAGTGCATGGCTTGATATGCTTACAAATTATAGCGCATCATTGCTACTTGTGCTTTGGGTCTGCCGCATCCAACCACCGAGCAAGCGCCCAATTTCATCTATAGGCGCTGCGTGGCTACGCCAACTTGCGCGTTTGTCTGGGCCGCTGGCGCGGCTTGTGTCATCTTGCTCACATGCTCATATTGCCCCACACTGAGCCAGCGCCACTGATACGCCAGCCGCAGGTACAGCCGCACCTTGTGCAGATGCGCGTCCGCCTGCCGCAGAATCGCCAGCCGATCTGCGCCGCGTTGTGCATTGGCGTCAAACAGCGCCTCCTGAAAGTCCAGCGCCGCGTCCGTCAGCCGCTTCGTGACCACAAAGCGCTGCGGCTTCGGGAAGCCGTCACAGCGTTCCAGCAACCAGGTCAGCATGTCAAACGTCCGCGTAAAGATGACCATCTCTTCCTGCATTGTCGCGCCTTTCTATGGCATAATCAGGGTCATGAGTCGAAAGAAGAAGCTACTTCAACGTGCCCAGAATAACGCACGAAACCTGCGTTTTCAGGACTTTTGCACCCTGATGACGTATTTTGGCTTCGATCTGGTGCGTGAACGCGGCTCCCATCGCATCTACCAGCATCCGAACCTGCCCGATGTGATGAACGTCCAGCCAAAGAAGGACGGCAAGGCCAAAGCCTACCAGGTCGAGCAATTTCTGAAGCTGCTGGATGAACACAACCTGACGCTCGATGACAATGAGGGCGAAAGCTAGACGCATGAGTACACACAACCGCTACCCTTACCACATCAACATCTTCTACGACGCCGACGACGGCGATTACGTCGCGGATGTGCCCGATTTCAAGTATGTCTCGGCGTTTGGGGATACGCCAGAAGATGCCCTGCGTGAAGTCCTCATCGCGCTGGACATGACGATTGAACTGCTCCAGGAACAGGGCAAGCCGCTACCCGAAGCCCGTTATCGTCCGGCGTATCTTACCGAATAACCACATTCCAGCAGGTCGTCGCGTGGGATAACCTGCTGCTGGCGTTTCGTAAAGCCGCCAGAGGCAAGCGCGGGCATACACCCGCTGCCAGCCACGAAAAAAAGGTTGCGGATCGGCGATACGTGGGGCCTGCGTGGGCATCTCTTCAACGCGCATCCGATTCAAATTCGCCCACAACCACCTGCACCTGCCCTGCCGAGACGCAAAGGCGCACGCCTCTATCGACGGCGCAAATAGCCCTCACCCCCTCAATCCCCCTTCTCAGGGGTAGGTATTTGGTTTTTCGTTGTTCCTGTGTGGCGGACGCACCAGTTGCGCGTCCCTACAGACCTGTTGTGAATGCTTGCGACCCTGTAGGGACAGGGCACTGACCTGTCCGGGGCGGCGTCAGCCGCCATAAAATACAGTCAATCATGAAAAACCTACCCTTGAGAAGCCGTAACCCGCCCGCCATCGGTGCGTAATCCCCATCAACCGCGTAGGGACGCCCAACGGGGTGTCCGAGGCGGTGCAAACCGCCATAAAATACCG
>DAOTTW010000361.1:0-14211 GCA_034437615.1 Anaerolineae bacterium
CCTCTCCAGGGGTAGGTATTTTAGATTTGTCGTCGTCTTCGGTAGCGGACGCAGCAAGCCGCGTCCCTACACAGCCGTTCTGGACCGTAGGGACGCCATTCTTGGCGTCCGGGGCGGCGCAAGCCGCCATAAAATACAGTCAATCATGAAAAACCTACCCTTGAGAATAGGGGATGGGGGAATTCAGCCGAGTACCTGAGCAGTTACCTGTGGTGACAGCGCAACCCCTGCGCCTGCTATCCGTATTGGTGGATGTGGTTAGCGGCTGACGGCGGCGCGGACACCCCATTTATATCTGGGTTGGGCCTGTCCCTACGGTTCACATGTGTGGGGCACGCAGATGCCGGGATAGCTTGAAAATTACCAACACAGACACAGGGAATAAACCAACATGACGGAGTGGCTGGATCGCAGTATCTACCCTTTTGAGTCGCATTATGTCGCGCTGCCCGATGGCAAAATGCACTATGTCGATGCAGGCAAGCGCGACGATGCAGGCCCGCGTGAGACGTTGCTGATGTTGCACGGCACGCCGACGTGGTCGTTTCTGTATCGGCACCTGATTACCGGCCTCAGTGATGCCTATCGGGTGGTCGCGCCGGACGCGCTCGGCTCTGGCTTATCCGATAAGCCGGAGGGCTACAGCTATCGGCCAGAAGATCAGGCGCGTAACCTGCGGGCTTTCATAGAGGCGCTGGATTTGCGGGATGTGACGCTGGTGGTGCACGATTTCGGCGGTCCGATTGGCTTATCGTATGCGCTGGATGTGCCGGAGAATGTGCGGCGGCTTGTCATCCTGAATACGTGGATGTGGTCGTTGCGCTCGTATACCGATAAGGTGCTGGCGGGCCTGGTGATGGGTGGCCCGGTGGGTCGCTTCCTATATAAGCGGCTTGACCTTGAGTTTCGGGGTATTGTGCCCTTCGCCTATGGTGACCGTTCCAAGCTGACGCCGGAGATACTCGCGCATTATCGCGGCCCGTTTGAGCATCCGTTGGCGACAGAGATTGCCTGGATTTACGCCCGCGAACTGATCGGCTCGACGGCGTGGTATGAAACACTGTGGGAGCGTCGTGGGGCGCTCAAGGATAAGCCGACGCTGCTGCTTTGGGGGATGAAAGACCCCGTTTTCGGTCCGCAATATCTGAAGCGCTGGCAAGCGCTTTTCACGAACGCACGGACGCGCACCTTCCCTGAAAGCGGGCATTTTGTGCAGGATGAAATGGGGCCAGCCCTCGTGCCGCCGCTGCGCGATTTCCTGCAAGAAGCCTGACAAGTAGTGGCCGTGCATTTTTCAGCGCGGACGCAGCAAGCCGCGTCCGGGGTGGCGTCAGCCAGCATAACGACTACCGATTTTCACCGTCCATGTTTTCTTGTGCTGCTAGGGCTGCTGGGTGGGGGCGATGTAATCCGGCGGCAGGATGATGAAATTTGCGCTGACCCAACCGACTGTACCGCCGTAATTGACCAGATACCAGTTGCCGAGGGATGTACGTGCAATCACACGCGCCTGATCCTGAAATGGGATGCGGCCTAGCAAGGCACTGCCGACGCTTGGCCCCGTGCGGATGTTCAGGTTGGCCGTTACGCCGATGAAATTGCGCCCGCCGACGTTGGGGTTATTGGTGACGTTTTCGACAAAGGCTTCGCGTGCTTCATCCCCTGCGATGGGCACCAACTGCGGGTTATTCACGGCCACGAGATTTGCCGCAACCCAGCCCCGCGTACCGGCGACGGCGATCTGATACCAGGAGGCATCTTCATTACGCCCCGTCACGTCGTAGATTTCGTTGCGCTCAATCACGGTGATGATTACGCCTGTCGTGCTGGGGATGCTGCGCACGTTCAGGCGCTCTACGAGGCTGGCGGCGAGTGTGCGCGTATTCAGGTTTTGATCTATGGGCACGTCTTGTTGTGCCCGCGTGCTGAGCGTCAGCAGCAGGGCCAGGATCAGCAGCGGATGGCGTACTATGTGGTGCATGATGGCTTGCCTTTCGCTTATGTGGTGTTGATGTGTAATCCTGTGGGGGAGTTTACACGTGGTTCCCGTGTGCTGTAAGGGACGGTGGGTTCGCGGAGGCAGCAGGGGGCTTGCGGACGCGGCAAGCCGCGTCCCTACGGGCGTCCTGGGTGGCTATGGACGAAAAGTGCGGAATTGGTCCAGCAATTTACGGGCTTTGTTGGCGCGGTCTTCGCTGGGGTCCTCATTGGCGACTGTGCGCAGTGCAGAGGTCACTTTGGCGAAAAAAGTCTGGTTGCGCTCATAGATGCGCTGCCAGTCGTTGCGGGTGACTTCTTCCTGGGCTAGCAATGCCTCGGCTACCTTGCGGGCTTCGGCACCGGGCGCGGTGTTCTTGATGATCTCTGCGAGTTTCATGATTATTCTTGGCCTTCTGTTAGGGCGCGTCGCGCTGTTAGCGATACTGTCCTGCTGCATTCAGCAGAAAGGTTATTATACGCTTGTAGCCATAAAAAACAGCATGAAAATTAGAAAAAAAAGATAACGATCAGCCTACGGGCTAAATCTCGGCGTGGCCTGAAAACAAGCCCACCCCGGCCCTCTTTAGAGGGGTAGGTATTTGATGTTTGACCGTATTTTATGGCGGCTGACGCCGCCCCGGACGCCAAGAATGGCGTGCCTACGATCCAAAACGGCTGTGTTGTCGAAGTCGTTGTCGGCCTTCACCCCACGACCACCCAACGCAAGCCACCACCGCGCTTGCAAAATCCGCTATAATGACAGAAACAAGTGAAAAAATAGCTAGAAGGTGAATATTATGCGTTATCTGCGCACGTTTGGTTTTGCAATGCTGGGTGTTGTGCTGTTTACGTTGGCATGGAACCCGAATAGCGCACAGGTCGATTGTCCGGCGTTGTCGATCAGCGCACTAGAGAACTTCAAAATGCTGTGTGGGGATACAGGCGGCGGCCAGTTGTGCATCGGCGGCAATGCGCAGGTGGAAACGCAAGCGGACGCCAGCACCACCGTACCCACCACGCCGCTGCGCAACATCAGCGCCGTGCAAACACTGCCGTATGATCCACAGGTGGGCGAAGCGGGCCTGGCCCAGCTTACGGTGCCCGCTAATGTGCCCCTCAGCCTGAGCGCTAGCGGCCTACACTACATCCTGATGGGCGAAGTTCGTGTTGAGAACAACGTCGCAGTAGCAAGCGCCTTGCAGCCCGCCGAACCGATTACGGTGGCGACTGTGGTGGGCAGCAACCTGCGCAGCTTCCCCAGTACGGATGGGCGCATCGTCAATAGCGCCCCCGTCGGCGCACAGTTACAAGCGGATGCCGTCAGCCGGGATGGGGGCTGGTTCCGCGTATTCTTTGAAGATCAAAGCGCCTGGATCAGCCGTCAGATCGTGGTGGTGCAGGAAGGGGACGCCAGCACACTGCCCACTATCAGCGATGATACGCGCACGCTGATGCAGAGCATCACGCTCACGACTGGCAGCGCAGAGGCCGAATGCGACACGGTGACGCCAGCGTTTCTGATCGTGCAAGCGCCGGGTGGCATGAGCGCCGAAATTGTGGTGAACGGTGCGCCGATCCGCTTCACCGATGCTATTGCGCTGCGCACCACCGCCGCTAACACGCTGCAACTGTTTGTGATTGAGGGCGGCGCTAGCAGCGACGGCCTGAGCGTTCCGGCGGGCTTCACGATGCAACTGCCGCTGAGCGCCGACAATCGTCAGCGCGATGGCTTCTGGGGTGGGCTGCGCCCGATTAGCAGCGCGGAGCGCTCCGTCGTTGGGGTGGTCGGCTTGCTGCCTGCGGACGTGATCTATAGGCCGCTGAGCGTGCCGAGCCAGGCTGAAGTCACCGCGCTTTTGCAGCAGATCAACCAGGCCAGCGCAGGCCAGGGCAGTGCAGCCAGCAGCGGCAGCTTGAATTGCACGGGCTTCCGGCCCACATCGCCGCTGGATGCTATCGTCAACGGCGAGACGGTCTTCTTCTGGGATGGTGTGCAAGGTGCGGATAGCTATCGGCTGAATATCTTCGATGAGAACGGTGGTCGGCGCGGTGGTGGCACGATTGACGGCTTCAACACCACGTTGGCGCTGAATACAGGGGTGGCCGCGCTCGGTGATGCGGGTGGCTTTAGCTGGAACGTGGAAGCGCTGGTCGGCGGCGATGTCGCCTGCACGAGTGGCCGCGTTAACGTGGTGCGCGTCAACGTCAATCAGCCCGTCGCAGATGACGGCGGTGGTGGTGGCGGTGGTGATGGTGGCCAGCCGCAGCCCGAACCGACACCCTGCCTGTGGAACCAGTGCTAGCGCATTTGGCGACCAACACTGTGTCCGTGCGTTTTTCATAGCGGACGCAGCAAGCTGCGTCCCTACATGACCGTAACGACTTGGCCCTCACCCCCTCGATCCCCCTCTCCCAACTGCCGCTACGCGGCTAGGAGAGGGGGAAGCAGTCTGCTAGAAGCCCCTCTGCGTCTGTGTCTGGGGTCGTATCGTTGTTTGGGATGGTTCGGTAGAGGGGTTTGGGGTGAGGGCTGAGTCGTTACCCTACGATTTCACGGGTTATGAGACCCTTAGCCTGTCGCGGCGGTTGCCTGGTTCATCGCATCGCCTGCCTGCGGCTCATGTGCATCGCGGCGCAGCAGCTTGCTCCAGTTCAGCGCCAGCAGCGCGACCAGAATCAGGCCAGCCATTGCCAGGGCAGGCGTCGCCACAGGCTCGCCATAATTTTCTGCGATGGCAGCGAAAGCCCACACCGGCACCAGCCCGTAAATGATGTTGCCCTTATTCGTGACCAGCACCGCAAGCACAATCACCGTCGCCACAATAATGAGCAGTGTGCTCCACGTCGCATCATCAAGGCCGCCGCCATCCCAGCCGAGGTACAGCAGCGTAATCACGGCGTTGGCCACCGTCGCAATCGTAATCCAGCCGAAGAACAGCGAGATCGGCCACACCACCTGCCACCATTCCGCACGGGTCAGCTTGCGCGGCAGGCGCGTGAAATTCACGAAGGCCAGCGCCAGCGATGCCAGAATGAACAGCATCGCAATCATCGAGAGCGCCTGATTGTCATTGATATTGAGCGGCACCCATAAGCCCGTGAAGAACATCGCCACCACCATCGGCAAGCGCAGCGGCACCAGCAGCGGGTCATCCGTGCGCTGTGGCTTGGCCTGAAAATAGCTGAACAGCAGCAGGCCCGCGTAAATCGGTGCCCAGATCGTGAAGGCCCAATCCGCCGGGGTAAATTTATTCGGGTAGGCGTCTGCGATGGCTTCGATGCCAGTGGGGGTGCCGCCGCCTTCTGCTGCGGATGCTAGCGTGCCGCCGATGGTGAAGGCGGCCAGGACCTGCCAGATGGCCATTGCGATAACGGCATATTGCAAGATACGATTGCGTGAGAGGGACATAGCGTGAACTCCTGCCTGATAGTTTGATGTACGTGTGCGTTTAAAATTGGACGCTGACGTTCATATTTTCCCGCAAACCAGGCCGATGTCAAGCGATGCTCAGTGCGCACTCATGCGCCCGCTGTTCAGCCGTGAAGTTAATCAGGTGTGGGGACAGTCTTAATTGGACACGAAGCGCAAACGGGGCTATGCTTACGGGGGCAACAAACAATATAAGAAACAAGGAGATACAGATACTATGAAGCAAATGTTTCGTTATACAACGGCGCTGTTGGCTGCCTTGCTGCTGATCGTACCCGCACTGGCACAGGAAGAAATCAGCCCTGGCGATACGGTCACAGGCAGCGTCGAAGCGGGCACTGTTGATTACAAGCTCGTGCTGAACGCGGGGGAGATCGTGCAGATCGACCTGACCTCCGATGATTTTGATGCCTATCTGATCGTATCGGATGCGGATGGTAACAGCGTCGTGGAAAACGACGACGGCGGCGAAGGCCGTAACGCTTCGCTGACGCTGAACAACCCGGCAGAGGGACGCTATACCATCACCGTGCGGGCCTTCGGTGGCGATGCCACAGGTGATTTCACGCTCACGGCCAATAGCGTGCAGCCGAAGCCCCTAACCGTCGGTGAACCCGAAGCAGCCGAAGCCACAGAGGGCGTGCTGCTGCGCAGTGTCACGCTCGAAGCGGGGCAGTGTGTGGTGGTGCAGTTCGTCTCGTCGGATTTCTTCGGCTTCGACCCGATCATCACGCTCTACAGTCCTGACGGTGAAAGCGTGATGGAAGACGACGACGGCGGCGATGGGGTGAATTCCTACGGCCTGCACTGCGCAGAGACCAGCGGCGACTATTTACTGCAAGCGTCGGCGCTCTATGGGGCTGTGAGTGAAGCCTATCGTCTGGAAGTCATGCCTGCATCGGGTATTGCCGTCGTCGGGCCAGATGAGACGGTCTTTGCGGACGGTAACGCCACTGGCACGCTGACCGACAACCGCAGCGAGCAGACCTTCAGCGCGGACCTGAGCGCAGGCACAAGCATCATCGTCACGCAAGGCTCCGATGATTTTGATACGCGCCTGTCGCTGCTGTTGGATGGTGTTGTCTTGGCCGAAAACGACGACTTCTTCGGCACCGACTCACAAATTAACTATGTGGTCCCCGTCGATGGCACCTACGACATCGTGGCCAGCAGCTTTGCCGGCAACGGCAGCGGCAGCTTTGAGCTACGGTTGCTCGACGCCCCCGCGATTATCCGCAGCGAGAGTTTTGCCAGCAGCGACCAGGGCAGCATCAGCGTCGGGCAGACGGTGGAGGGTGTGCTGGAGCGCGAACGCCATAATTACACGCTGACCGCCGAAATCGCGGGTGTAACCCTGCTTGTTAGCCAGAAGTCAGATGAGATTGATACGTACTTGCGCGTGCTGAACGCCGCAGGTGGTGAGATTGCCGCGAATGACGACGGCGGCGAGGGCACCGACTCCGAAATTGAACTGACGCTCAGCTACGTGGGTGACTATACCATTGTGGCGGGTAGCTACGCGGATAGCGACGACGGGCCGTACACGCTCAGCATTGAAGTTCGGCCCTAGCTGAAGCCAGGGCATAGCCGCCCCGGACGCCAAGAATGGCGTCCCTACAGGGTATCCGTTCGTGGTGGGGCGGCGCGTCCCGTGCAGGGCGCGTCTGTGGGCGTTAGCCTTCAGTGCGTGCCTAACCCAGCAGCACCCGAAAATGTGCAAGCGGACCGTCCTCATCCATATACACCGAAAAGCGCCGATTCTCTGGCCGGAAGCGTGCCACAATCGAGAAGATGTAGCCATACGCTGCATACGGTTCGTAGGGCGAATTGAAGTAGATGTCGATTTCATCAGGCGAGCGCGTCTCGACACGCCAGCCCTCATCTGCCGGGATGCCCTGGTGGATGGCCTGATAGATCGTATGCAGCACGCCCATTGCGCCTGCAATCGTCGTCACATCGTCCGGGAAGGGGATGCTGTCGATTGACTGCTTGCCGATATTGACCATCTCGCTGCTGAATAGCCCCAATTTGTCGGCCATCTGACGCTGCATATCACACACAATCTGCTGTGTGTAGAACGTGTCGGCCTGCAAATCTCGCAGCCCGTAATCCGCAATCAGGTGCTCAAGCTCTGTGTTTCGTAAAACCGATAGATACGGCATGATGACCTGGCCGTTGGCTTTGGCCTTTTGGGATGATGCTTGATAGCGCGTTGCAGTGTACATGTGGTGCTCCCTGAGATATGAACGAACATGACAATCATACCCTGTAAATGCGCAGATCAAGCCTTAAGATCAGCGCGTTGACGCGCTATCATCTACGGCGTTTTATCCGCACAGACAGTTTGCTATGCACAAGACCCCCTGTCGGGGCGCAAGGCATTGCGCTCAGGGTGCTGTCATAGCAATAGAGGGCTAAAATACCCATGAAAATCATGCTAATTGGCGCATCCGGTCAACTGGGCACGGACCTGCAAAAGGCCAGCGCCGCACAGCCCGCCATCAGCATCAGACCCCTGACGCACGCCGATATTGAAGTGCGCGACCATGAGCAAACCCGCCGGATCATCACGCAGTACGCGCCCGATGTGGTACTGAACACCAGCGCCTATCATCAGGTGGACCTGTGTGAAGACACGCCGAACGATGCCTGGGCGGTGAACGCGCTGGCTGTGCGCAACATGGCGCAGATTTGCCGCGAGCAGGGCCGCACGCTGCTACACATCAGCACCGATTACGTCTTCGATGGTCTGGAGCGCACGACAGCCTACAGCGAAGCCGACGCCACCGGCCCGCTCAGCGTCTATGCTGTATCGAAGGATGCGGGGGAGCACTTCTTGCGGGCGCTTGCGCCGCAGCATTTCCTTGTGCGCACAACGGGCTTGTATGGGGTCGCGCCGCTGGTGAACGGCAGGGGCGGGAATTTCATCGAGACGATGCTGCGGTTAGCCAACGCCGGGCGCAGCATCAAAGTGGTGGCCGATCAGGTGTTGACGCCGACTTATACGCTGGATTTAGCGCATAAGCTGCTGCAACTCGTGCAGACGGACGCCTACGGCACCTATCACATCACCAGCGCGGGGCAGGTCAGTTGGTATGACTTTGCGGCGGCGGCGTTTGAGCGTGCGGGCCTCTCGCCGGATTTTGAGCCGACCACCAGCGCGGCATTCGGCGCGAAGGCCAGGCGACCCGCCTATAGCGTGCTGGATAACGCCAACCTGCGCCAATTAGGGCTGGATGATTTGCGACCCTGGCAGCAGGCGCTAGACGCCTATTTTGCGGAGCGTGCGACGCTCACAGCATAACGCCTATTGGCTCGTCCAGGTCTGCGTTTGTGGGTCGAATTGCCAGCCCCGCGTAAAATCCCAGCGTTCGGGCAGCGTCTGCTCACAACTGCGGTCAATGCGCACTGCACCAGGCGCAAACACCACATCGGCTTGCAGGCCATCGACAAATTGCTCCAGGAAATTCTCGATTTCGTTGGCAGCGTTACGCTCGGCTTGCTGGATGTATTCGTCGCGGCTACCTTCCTGCACGAAACGCAGCAACGCCTGATACTCGGCCATCTTGCGCGTATCGTCCCAGTAGGCATTGCTGACCAGCGTCGCCGTGTAATTGTAGCCATCCACCACGCGCAGGCTGCAACTGGTGAGTTCAATCGGCGGCAAGGTCACGCGGTAGCGCGTCGGCGCGGTCTGCTCGACCTGTAAATCCTCGCGGGTCAGGTCTACGCCGGCTTGTAGGCGAAACAGCATCTCATAGCAGGCCCCGAAGCCGTTGGCGTTGAACGCGCCCCACTGCACATCCACACACACGCCTTCGCTGGGGAAGGTCGCCTCGAAGCTGGTCAACTTACCCATCAGGCGGATTTCTTCTTCTTCGATGGTCATGGTAATGGCGGCGCTGGCCTGTGGGTTGATGATGCCGGATAAGCCACGCCCGACGCTATCCAGCGTTTGACCCAGGAAGCTGCCGGTGTTGCTGATGCCCAGCCCGACCAGCAACAGCGGCGTGCCGATGCACAGCGCCAGCGTCGCCAGCACACCGAGACAGCCCCCAAGCAAGCGCATCCGGCCCACGTCCGGCGTTTGTGGGGTGGATGGCTGCTGCTGCTTGGCTTGCGGGCGCTGTGGTGGGCTGTTTTGCGTTGGTGGCGGCGGAATATTCGCGGACATAAATGCTGATACCCTCGTAGCTACGCGGTACATAGTAGATGGGCACACATTATAACGCAGCCCGTACAGCGTTCGTAGGGCGTGGGTGTGTCGGCGGACGCGCCTCGGCGCGTCCCTACAAGCGATGATGCCCTGTGGGGGCTTGATGCATCAAGCCCCTACAAGGGATGATGCCCTGCGGCGTCGGCGTTAGCCCAGGGGGAAGCCCTCATCACCGATGCCCTCGACGCGCAGCGCGTAATTGCCCGGCGTGGGCACAATGCGGAAGCGCAGACGGCCCGTGTGCGAATCGCTCGCTTCCAGTGGTTGCGTCAGCCAGTAGGTGGCGTTCTGCGCCCGAACGACATCGCCGGAGGGCGTAAGCAGCGAGTAGCTTGCTAGCTCAAGCTCAAGCGCGGCGTCGCCACTCAGCGGCCCATCAACCACCACCTGCATCTCTAGCTCGCCATCGGTATTTACGAAGGCGTTCAAGACCTGGATACCTGTGCTATCACGGCGGCCAATATCCGGCGTAGCGCTCGGCTTGGCTTGCAGCGCCAGGCCGCCCTCTCGCAAATCCCCAGCCATCATCGCAGGGTTGGGCGTGCCGCCGTACTGCTCCGATAGGCCGGGCAGCACCAGAAGTTCCAGCGATTCATCAATCGCCATCTCGACGTTTTCAGCCGCTGCTGCTGCGCGGTCCCCGGCGTTCTGTGCGATGGTCGTTGACATCACATCTATGTCCGCGTCGGTTTCTGCTGCTGCCTCTGTGTCGGCTGCTTCAGTGCTGGCGGGTGTGGCTTCGGCGGTCTCGGCGGTGGCTTCGGCCTGGATGCGGCTCTCGGCGGTCAGGGTGGCGATGCCGCCCGGTGTGCCCGTGCAGCCGACCAGCAAGGCGGCCAACAGCACAGAAACGATTAAAATGATACGTTGGTTCATCGTGATACGTGCCTTTCCGTAGATACATCATGGGCATCGGCCCAGCATAGGTCATGGGCGCTGACCCATGTTTAAATAAATACATGGCCATAACAGGAATACTTGTAGCATAGCAGCAAATGCTTAGCATTGAATAGATAGGGTAGGCTGTGCGCTGGTTTTTACAAGTTTTTACAAGTTCGGACTGGGCGCTGCGCCGCAGCGGTTTTTATCAGCCTAACTGCCGGGGTTCACCGTCGGGATGGGCACCAGCAACAGCGCCAGATCATACACGTAGGCCGCGCCGCTACGCTCGCCGTTATCCGACGCGGAAACCGCCCCCACCAGCGCTTGCTCGCCAGCCAGCCCCACCGAAAAGCCAAAGGCTGCACCTGCCGCCGCATCATCCGCCCGTAACCTAGCCAGTTGTTCGCCGGATGCCATATCAAAGACGTAGGTGCTGCCCGTGTCGTTGCCCGCCACGCCGTCCTCGAAGGCCGCGCTGATGAGCGCGACCCGCCCCGATAGGGCCAGCGACCAGCCAAAGCGATCCTGTGCGCTGCTGTTGCTTGCAGTCAGCTTAAACAGGCGCGTGCCCGTCGTCACATCAAACACGTAGGCCGCGCCCGCGTCGATGCCGCCATCATCATCATTAGGCGACCCCACCAGCAGATTCGCACCCGATAGCGCCAGCGCAGAGCCGAATTGATCGTCGTCGGCGTCTGCATCGCTGCTGGTGAACGGCGCAGGTGTGGGGCTGGCTGTGGGTGTGGTTGTCGGGGCGGCTTCGGCGGCGGCTTCTGGTTCCAGCGGGATAGGGTCGAAGGGGATGGCTTCGCCTGCGCTGGCCCCTGGCGTTGCGATACCGGGTTGCGCTTCGGCGGTGGCTTCGGCTGCTGTGTTGGCCGTGCCCAATGGCGTCAGCTTGAGGCGTTGCACGCCGTTGGTCACGTTGAACAGATAGGCCGAGCCGCTATTCGGCCCGTCTACGTCGTCATACAGCGCACCAACTGCCGCGTTATCCCCCGATAGCGCCACCGCCCAGCCGAACGCATCCCCGACATCACCATCCTGCGGCGTCAATGTGCGCAGTTCGTCCCCGGTGGCCAGATCAAACACATAGGCCGCGCCGCTATCGGTGCCGTTGCTGTCGTTGCTGGGCGCACCCACCAGCGCCCGTGACCCCGACAGCGCCACCGACCAGCCAAAGCCATCGCCGGGGGATAGATCGGCGGGCGTGAGTTTGGCGACCTGTGCGCCACTGTTGAGGTCGAACACATAGGCTGCGCCGCCGACCCCGTGTAAGGGCGCACCGATCAGCGCGATATTGCCCTCTAGCGCCAGCGCCGCGCCGAACCAATCATCCGCGCCGCCATCGTCCGGGCTGAAGCGCCTGATCTGCTGCCCTGTCTGTAGATCGTAGACGAAGGCTGCGCCGCTAGCGGTACCCGCTGTGCGGCTGTTGCGTGCGCCCACCAGCGCTATGCCATCCGCCAGCGCCAGCGCAAAGCCGAATTGGTCGTTGGGTGCGCCTGCGTCGGGCAGCAGTTTATACACCTGCACTGCGCCAAAATCGCGCTCGCTGTTTTGTGTGGCTGCTGGCAGCGCGCACAGCAGCAGCGTCAGCATGAGTATCAGGTAACGTGGCAGCATGGTCTGTCCTTTAAATCTGGTTATATACGTTCACCTGCGTAGGCCAATACAATCTGTTCACGTGGAACGCCGGACGCAATCAAGGTTTCGACCAATGGTTTATTGCCCATATCTTGCTCAATGATGATGCGATCATCCGCAACACGCGCAATCAAGCCTGCGTCCGCAATGCGCTCATGTGGCGTTTCACCGATGAACACCACCGCATAGGCGCGTGCATCTTCATTGCTCATAAAGTAACTAACGCCGTTCAAGGCTAATGTCGCATACCCCCGCACGGCTTCGCGCAATGTGTTTTGTAATTTTTCGGCGGTTACAGTGTCCATGCGGTAATTGTCTCCGTTTCAATATCATACACCAGCCATTTTAGCGCGTAATCCCTGGTGATGGCACGCCCCAACGGTTCTGTAAGCAACCCTGACGTAGCAAAAGCCGGAACAGCCACATAAATTGGCGTCTGATTTTCTAAATAGCGCAAAGCAGACTGGTACATATTAATTTGCCCAAGCAAATTAGATGTGTAGTCAACAGGTGAGGCGATATTAAGAAATGACTTGACCTCAACGAGAATGTTTGCGTTCAGCACGCGGTTTTTAGCTAGCAAATCGACGTAGACACGCCGTTTAGCGACGCCAAGCATCACCTGTTGAACGGTAACAACCCATCCAGCCTTACCCAACGCACGTATAACGATGTCTTGGTAACGGTCCTTTTGGGGCATATGACGTTGACTGTATGAAATACAATTTTCGTGTTTGGCAGGCGACCACAAGAAAATATCTGTAGGGGCAACCCAGTGTGGTTGCCCGCTTAAACACATCCACGCGGCCTACAAGCGCCGCGAACCGCCGCCGCTAGCGTCGTCCGGGTCGTTCAGGTCATCCAGGCTGCCGCTGCTGGTGGCCGTTGCTGATGTATTCGGGCGCACGGCCAGCGCTTTCTGTACAGCGGCGATGGTTTCCGGCTTGCTGCCCAATTCTTGTAGGTGCGCGACGCCATCATCAAGGCCGATGGTGCCTTCGTTGGTGCCGACAATCAGCGCGATGGTTTCGGCTACGTCTTCGGTGTTATCCAGCAGAATCACGTGTTGCGGCCCTAGCAACCCCTGCCAGAATGCCACCACTTCCTCATCATGGCCATAGTCACTGCCGCCGGGGATGATGAAAAAGCACTCATATTTTTGCTGTGCCGCCGCCACCGCCTGCTGCGCTGTGATGCTGACCTCTGGCCGATAGCCGAACACGCGCTCGACGTTATCCGGTGGTGTGTCGGTGTGGCTCAGTTCGTCGCCGATGATGAAGAAGTAGCCTTTTTTGCCGCGCTTCTCGTAGCAATCGACGCTGGTATGGTGCGCCATGAAGTAATAGGCCAGTTCGTAGGATTCGCGCTTTTGGCCGCCACCGCCGCCCTCTAGCACGATATTCTGCAAATTCTCATCCATGCGATTGTCGGATTCAAATTGGCCGACTTGTAACGGCACGCGGTCCGTGCGTGAATCACCGATGGCCCCGAACATGATTTGCGGGCTGCTGATGTAATTTTTATATAGCAGCAAGCCGAGCAACTGCGGTAGATACTGCTGCAATTCAGTGGGGACGCGCCGCATACTGCCCGTCACATCGAAGAACACGCCGATAGCGTTGCTGGTGGTGTGTTCGGCGCTATCGCGGCTTTCGCGCTGCCTCACGCCGTTCGGGTCGAGCGTGGGGTGGGGCCGCATGTTGCCGCTGCGCCGTGCCTGGTCGCTATAAGCGAAGGCGCTTTTGCCGCTGCGTTTGCGTTGTGCTTCTCGATCTTGATATACGTTGGTGGACCAGCGTCCGCTGCCCATAGGAGTCTCCTTATTTATTTGTCTAGCAGAAAGGTCGTAGCACACAATAGTTATGGCGGTTTGCACCGCCTCGTAACTGCTCAGGCAGGCCTGTTTTGCCCATGAATTGGCCCTCACCCCCTCGATCCCCCTTTTCAGGGGTAGGTATTTTAGATTTGTCGTCGTCTTCGGTAGCGGACGCAGCAAGCCGCGTCCCTACACAGCCGTTTTGGACCGTAGGGACGCCATTCTTGGCGTCCGGGGCGG
>DAOTTW010000362.1:0-4657 GCA_034437615.1 Anaerolineae bacterium
CGGAGGCGCACACTACGGCACGCATTAGAATCGCTATCCGCACGTAACTCTGTTCACGTGGCGAATTTGGATGCTGCGCTCAACATAATCGCAAAAGTGGGTATACTGTATGAGCAGTTGGATCGAGCCGATCAACGAAGACTGCTACACGAAATGGTTGATAAGATCATTATTGATCCACAGGGGAATATACGTCGGATGGGACTGTTACCACCGTTTGCATACCTGAAGGATGTGACGGATCGAGTGCGAGGTGGTAGAGGAACAAATGAGGGGTGTGCTGGAAAAACAAAAACCAGCGATGATGCTGGTCAATGTTCGAGTTTTCTCTCGGAAGGTAGGCCCTACGGGACTCGAACCCGTGTCTCCACCTTGAAAGGGTGGCATCCTAGACCGCTAGACGAAGGGCCCGTACTTATCTGAAGCGTTACGCAGTATACGGGCTGGCTGATGGGGTGTCAAGCGTGAGGTGCCGCGAATTTTGGCCGCTAAAGCGCATCTCATCTGTGTGCTATTTTCAGGTCAGCTAACGCTGGATTGTCGCTCACATTTTGCTAAACTTCAAGTACAAACCGACGGTGGCAAAAGGCGATAACGGTGAGTCAACTCTACATCCCTGCGTCACAACGACGACGCCAACTACTGCGGCGTGTGTTGTACAGTCCGGTGCAGGCGATTGTTGCGCGCTGGCGCTACACGCTCACCGTGCGGCGTGAATTCCCGACCATCTGGAATGACTTTCTGCGCTCCGTGCTGATCTTCTTGCTGGTGACGGTCGTGGGCGGTTGGGTGTATGGCGAGTGGTTCAATGCAGCCTATGGCCAATATCTGGAACCAATGACGCGCCCTTACATCATCGTACAACTGATGATTGTCGAGCCACCAGCAGAACATCCCCCACCAGAGCCGGAGCTACTGCTGTTCTGGTATTTAATGCCGCCGCTGTTTGTGCTTATCGTGGCACGTGGCGCGTCGGATCTGTTCAGGCTGTTCCTGAGCCGTGAACGCGCACAGGAATGGAGGAAGGCTATGGCGTCAACCTATCGGGATCATGTGATTGTGCTCGGTGCAGGGCATGTCGGCTTGCAGGTGATTAAGACGTTACGGCAGATCGGCATTGATGTGGTTGCAATTGACGATTCGCAGGATGAAGAGGTTATCACCGAGTTAGCTGCAATGGGTGTGCCGTTGATCGAAGATGACGGCACGCGCTCGCGCACGCTGCTGGATGCGGGTATCAGCAATGCAGAGGCGTTCATTGCCTGCACGGGTAAAGACGACACCAACCTGAAGGCCATGTTCAGCGCACATCACCTGAACCCGCATGTGCGCTTCGTCGCACGCACATGGGAAGAACAGGCCGCCGAGCAGGTACGTGAATTCTATAAGACGCAGGCCGCCTTGAGTTCAGCGCAGATTGCTGCACCGCTGTTTGCGGGCCTGGCGCTGGGCTTCGAGATTACGCAAAACCTGAAAATTGAGGGCAAAGAGTACAGCACGATCCGTCTCAACGTCGAAGAGGGGTCGTTTCTGACGGGGTGCAGCATCAAGGATTTGCAAAACACACATCAGCTTGATATTGTGCTGCATGGCTGTGGGCCAGATGTGGTGGTCAAACCGGAGGGTAACCGCTATGTGCAGGCCCATGATACGCTGGTGATCTTCGCAGAGCGCGATGTCGCCCTGCGGATCGCTGCGCGTAATTACCGCCCCCGGCGGCACACAGGCCAACAGCAGCGCCCCTGATCGGCTATCCGCACAGCAGCACACACAAAGAAAGCAACCACGTGCCCATTACCCGCCTTATCGTACAGGACCAAGCCAGAGGGCCAAACAGCCTGATGCGCTTCTGGCGTGCCGCGTGGCACGACACCCGTGCCCTGCTTAACGAATTTTCGCGCCCGTTGCTGACGTTCATCCTGGCGACCCTCGCTGGTGGCTGGCTGTACCGTGAATTGCTCGGCATCGGGGGCTATGAGCAGCCTGCATATATTGACATGCCCTATATTATCTTGCAGATGATGATTATCGAACCACCTGCGGATACCCCGCCGCCAGAATGGTATCTGGTGACGTTCTGGTATGCCCTGCCCGCCATCGCCATCTACATCATCGGTCAGGGCGCGGTGGATTTCTTCCGCTTGTTCTTTAACCGTAGCGAACGCCGCACAGCATGGGAGCTTGCTTTGGCATCAACCTATCGCAATCATATTATCCTGGTGGGCGTGGGTCATGTGGGAACACGTGTGCTGCGCACCTTGCTGGCTATGGGCTTTGAGGTCGTAGCGGTGGATGACGACATAGACCCGGATACGGACGATACGCTGCGCCGCGCCAAAGTGCCGCTGATTATCGAGGATGCACGCACGGCGATTGCCTTGCGGGATGCAGGCATCGCGAAGGCGCGTTCGCTGGTCGTCTGCACGTCAAACGATCACGTCAATTTAGAGGTGACTATGCGCGCCCGTGACCTGAACCCGGATATACGCATCGTAACCCGCATGTGGGATGACCGCTTTTCAGAGCAACTCAAGCGCTTCCTGAACGTGGAGGTTATGAGTTCGTCGGATTTAGCGGCTCCGGCGTTTGCAGGCTCAGCCGTCGGCATCGAAATCACACAGACGTTGACGATTGATGGGCAGGACTACAGCATGATTAATCTCAAGGTCGTCGCAGGCTCCTTTATGGAAGGCCAGACGATAGACACGCTGCAAGAGGACGAGGATATTGACATCGTGCTGCATGGTCGCATCGGGCACGAACCGGATGTGCATCCAGAAGGCAGTATTGTCGTCGCGGCAAACGATACGCTGGTGCTATTCGCCAAGCATAGCAAAATCACCGAGATCGTCGCCCGCAACCACAAGCCGAGCCGGACTTCATGACACAACGCAATCGTCTGTATTTTGTGGGGCTGTGCGTGTTGCATGTTTGTGTGGCGCTGCTGATTGCATGGCTTGGCAGTTACAGCCGCTTGCTAGCCGATGATTATTGCATCGCTGCCACCGCGCAGGGCCGCAACGCATTCGAGGCAACTGTTTACTGGTATCAGAACTGGTCCGGCTTATATAGTAATTTCTTCCTGAAAAGCTGGTTGGCCGAGCCGTTAATCACAGTAACAGCCACTATGCCGGGACTGTTGATCGTGATGTGGTTCGGTGCGTTGCTGGCGCTGTGCTATCAGCTTGTGCGCTGGCTGCGAATGCGTGCAGAGCTGGTGGTTGCGGTTTATCTGGCGGCGCTGATGACCTTCACGACGCTCAACAGCGTCAATAGCTTGCAAAACCTCTACTGGTTTTCGGCATTGGTGCCGTATAACCTGCCAGCAATCCTACTGGTAGCGCTTGTTGCGTATCTGCTGTGGCGCATCCGTCGCTATCATCTGACGGTATTTGATGCGCTCTTTGCTGCGCTGACTGGCTTTATCGTCGTCGGGTTTTCCGAGACGTATGCAACTGTGCTGATTACGGTGTGTGTGTTGGCGCTGATGTTGCACTATCTGCGTTTTGGCATCTTTGCTCGGCCTAATATGCGGCCTATGTTGTGGCTCACGTTGTTGAGCGTCACAGTCGGGCTGCTGCTGGTGCTGATTGCCCCAGGTAACGCAGAGCGTCAGGTGGCGGTCGCGCTGGATAGCGGCATCACACATACACCGCCCACGTTGCCCGTGCTGGCGTTGCAAACCGTCGTCACGGCGCTGCTGTTCTTCTTTGCGGATACGTTCAGTTTAGCGAATGCGCTGGCTGTGTTGATTTACGTTTTGCTTGGCACGTTACTATACTATAGCTCACAAGACCTGCGCAATTTGCCATATCCGCGTCAGCCGCTGCTCTTTGCGCTTGGTAGCCTACTGGCTGTGTTGCTGTGTATCATGGCGGTCATGGCCCCGCAGTATTACGGTGTGGGGCTGATAAACGGGCGCACGCTCTGGTTTGCACGCTTTTTGCAGCTTGCGCTCTTTGCGGTGTGGGGTTATCTGCTGGCGGTTGGCCTCAGTCGGGTCAATATCCGTGTGCGCTCTAAGCGCTTATTGCAGGTCGTGCAGCTTAGTTGTTTGCTGATGTTACTGTTTTTGCCGCTACAAAGTATCACTCGGCATGGGGTGCTGCTGCCGGATTTTGCACGCTTTGCTATCGCATGGAATGCACGCCATGATTACTTGGCATCTGTGCAGGGCGCTGAAGCCGTTACCGTCGAACCGTTGCCCTATCATATCGCAGAGCCGATACAGCTAGAAAAGATCGAACCACAGAACGCAGCAACTTTCGTCAATAGTTGCGCGGCTAGCTATTACGATGTAACGGCAATTTACGTCGCCCAATCCACGCCGAATCAATCTTATGCACGGACCAGAACGAATTCAGGTTTTATGTAGGGACAGGCCAATGTGCCTATCCGCGATGTGCCTAAGGCACCGGGCACACCCGCGTGTGTGCCCCTACACCATATTGGTTCGTTTTCATCTCTCCGTTAGCGTAAAGCGGGCGAGTTCGTAATATTGTGCTGTATCACCTCCCACAGTCAGCGGCAGGCGTTGCCCTGTATCAAAATCATACAAGCCGACCACCACATGATAATCACCTGCGGGTAAATCTGCTGGGATAGATAGCGAAAACGTCTGCACGACGGTTTCAGCATCCCGCAAATTAGCCTGTTC
>DAOTTW010000363.1:0-5311 GCA_034437615.1 Anaerolineae bacterium
CGGCTGCTGTGCCTGGGGTGGCCGGATGCCGCTACGCATCGGTGAGGAAACCGTCAGCTACCGCACGACCTGGCTGCCGCCCTGGGCCTACAACGACCTGCATGTGATCGCGCATGAGATGGGGCATGGTTGGGGCTTACCGCATTCCTCCGGTCCTTATGGGCAGGTGTATGATAGCGCCTGGGATGTGATGAGCGGTGGCAGCCGCATGACGCCCGAATGCCGCCTGAGTGAGCCGGACTATGGCTGTGTGCAGGTGGGCACTATCGGCTATCACCTGGAGATGCTCGGCTGGCTGCCACAAGAGCGCATCGCGACGGTGGAGCGAGGCAGCAGCGCGACCTTGACCATCGAAGCGCTGACGACGCAGCAGCCCGACCAGCAAAAGCGCGATATGCTGCTGGTCAATGTGCCTGTGCGTGAGGGCCGCTTCTACACCGTCGAAGTGCGCAACTTCATCAACTATGATCGCAACGTGCCCGGTGAGGCTGTCGTGTTGCATGAGGTACAGCCCAGCCGCCGCGAACCTGCAAAGGTGGTCGATGGCGATAACAACGGCAACCCGAACGACGAGGGCGCGATGTGGCTGCCGGGCGAGACCTACGATAACCGCGATGCCAACATCAAGGTAGAGGTGCTGGGCCGCACGGGGACGACGTTCACGGTGCGCATCAGCAACGGCTGATAGGTTTCAGGGCGGCTGACGCCGCCCCTACAAGGTGCGTCTGGGGTTAAGGGGTGCGGCTATTGAGATGCGATAATCGTCAGGTCGCAGCCGCTAACCTCCCCTGTCAGCGTGACCTGACACACCTCGCGCATGGTGCGCACCGTCTCCATCAGGATAATGTCAGCGTCCGGGTGCCAGTTGATGTCCGTAATCAGGTTGGCGTCTGTGCTTAAGAGCGTCTTGAAGCTGTCATCCTGCGTATTGTATAGCATCAGTTCAGAGTCGGTGCTGCCGCCGAGTGTCGCGCTCAGGGCCAGGTAGCGCCCCTGCGGGGACCAACGTGCCGCGCCCACGCGCCGTCCATCGGCCACGAGCGCCTGCGTCTCGTCGGCCTGTACGTCCCGCACGCTGTAGGCCCCACCGGAGTCGATATGCCGCCCGCGCCACAGCACATGCCCACCATCCGGCGACAGAATCAGCGTCGAAACCTCGTCCTCTGTGCTGCTCCACGTATCCAACACCGTCGGCTGCTCTGCGCCCGGTTGCCAATCGTATAGCACGAACTCGTCATCGCGGGTCGGGGCCTGCGTCGGGAAGCGGTAGCTGCCTTCTGGCGTCCACAGGCCACCGAACAGGCGCTCGCCTGCCTCCCGTTCGGCGTCGCTTAAGCCCCACAGCGCGGCTTGCGTGCCGTCGATGCTCATCATCAGCACCTCATAGCCCATCTGAAAGGCGAACCAGGTCGCGTCGTCGCCCCATTGCGGGCTGCGGTCATACAGGATGCCGTCATAAAGCGGTGTGAAGTCGCGCCCGTTGCGGGCATTCACGCGGATCAGGCGGCGGGCCGCGTCGGTTTGTTCGTTATACACAAAAAGGATGTAAGCGCCATCGGGTGAGCGTGCAGGGCTGCTGAAGCTGCCGTTGTAGCGCCGTGCTAGCAGCGCTTGCACGTTCGTGCGCTGGTCGTATAGCGCAAAACGCACCGGGATGAACGATGTGAAGGGCGCGAGGTTGGGGTTATCGTAGACGACGCGCCGCAATTGGGGCGTCGGGTCATCTAGCCCATTGCCGATGCCGATAGCCCCCACGATCAGGCCACAGGCCAGCACGAAGATCAGCAGGGCCGGGGCAAGGCGTCTCAGGATTAGGCGCATAGCGTTTCTCCATTGTCATAGCGTTGCCGATTATGCCACAAAAGCCTTAAGTGTAGCTAACAGGCCGCGTGCTGTGTTAGAATGCGCCTCATATAATTGCAGGCACCACGACAAGCAGCCCATGACGCAAGCCAGCGACCCACACGACAACAACGCACTGATCCCATATCAGGAAAGCGCAGCGCCAGCCCGTAAAATCGACATCCGACGCGAAGCCCTGCGCGTGACGCTGACTGTGCTGCTGCTGATGACCCTATTCAAGCTGGATGGGCTGCTGGGGGCGGCGGCGCTGCAACCCTGGCTGCGCGTGCCTGCTGATCTGGTCGGCATCGCGTGCGGCATCGCGTTCTATGCGCTGGTGTGGCGCTGGCGCGTGATGCGCAGTGAACGGGCACTCGCCATGACTGTCGTTATGCTGGGCATTCTGCTGGGGTTGCTGGCGGCGCTGTTCCCGGCGGGGCGTTTCTTCGGCGTTTACCTGTATATGCTGCTGCCACCTGCCCTGAGTGTGCTGCTGGGGGCGCTGCTGATCGGGGTTTTCGCGTTGCTCTGGCGCTGGCGCTTGCGCCTGCCGCTGCTGGCCCTGCAAGGCTGGCTATTCAGCCTGCTCTTTACGGCTGCGTTCTATTTCGTCGGCTTCAGTTCTGCGCCCACAGCGGGGGATTTCATGTGGTTTCGGCAAGGGCTGCTGGATGCGCTACAGGCTGATGAGCAGACCGTATTGCTGCTGCGGGATGTGGGCTGGTGGCCTGTGTCGCCCGATGATGTGCCGCCGGATTCACTGCTGATCGTGCGCTGCAATGCGTTGGCCCTGGGCTGCGTGGCGCAACAGCGCGTCTACTCGGACTTTGAGCAGCGTGCCGTGTTACGCCGTGATACCGATGCGGTGCTGCTGTTGTTGGATGGCCGTGAGGCTGCCCGTTTGCCTTTGCCATAGCTACTCATAGAGAAACGAAAACGACTGCGTTGCGCCCCTACAGATTGTCTGGTTTCGGTTTCGTCTATCTATGTCTATCTGTGTTTATTTATCTATGTTTATTTATATTCATCAGAGCAGCGCACCCACGCAAAATCGGCCCCAAGCTCATGCCAAACGCATGACAACTCACCCCTGGCTCATGGGCGCATCTGCTCTATACTAAAGTGTAACAAAATATGCTTGTTTGAATAGTAAGCTGACACCCAGAGGGAAGCCCATGCAGAGCCAAAATGATATTCTTTTTCGTGAAATTGACGGGCAACAACTCAAGCTGAACATCTACCAACCGAATACCGCGTCAGAGCAAGCCCTGCCGCTGATCGTCTACATTCATGGCGGCGCATGGCGCGAAAACGACCACAACCATATCTTTTCAGAGATGACGGAAATCGTGACCGGGGCTGGTTTTGTCGTCGCTAGCATCGGCTATCGGCTGTCGCCGGCAGCCACCCACCCCGCCCAGATTGAGGATTGCACCTATGCGGTGCAGTGGTTGCGTGCCAACGCCGAGCAGTATCGCTATGATGCGACGCGCATCGGCGTCTGGGGGCATTCAGCGGGTGGGCATCTGGCGGCCCTGCTGGGCGTGACCAGCCACACGGGGCGCTTCAGCAGCGCAGACCTGAACGCATCCGCACGGGTACACGCCGCCTGCACGATGGGCGGCATTGTGGACCTGACGCTTTTCAAGGATTACAAGGAGGGTGAGCATTACCGCGCAGATGTCACGGTTGAGGGAATGCGGGAGATGGTGCGCGATTACCTGGGTGATGACCCGGAGAACGCACCAGAGCGGACCGCCGAGGCCAACCCCATCACGCACATCAACGCACAGACGCCGCCGACGATGATTGTGCATGGCGATAAAGATGGCCTCATCCCGATAGATCAGGCGGAGCGCCTGCAACGGGCGCTGGTGGCCGCTGATGTGGATACGACCTTCTTGCGGCTCAATACCGAGCACGGCCTGCAACGCTATGAGCGCGTGGCCGCAGAGGAAGTCGCGGCGTTTTTCGATTGGACGCTGCGCGGCTAATACCGATATAACCGATGTCGGGGGGATGCTCCATCACGCCATCGCTGAAGAGTTCGGCAGCACCTGCGGCAGTTCGTAATCCACCTCTACAAAGTGGTCAATCTGGCGCACGTGGATGAAGCTATCGCCCAGCGTGCGGCTGCTGGGTGTGACGTGTGGCAGGGGGTCGGCCACAAAGCCGACAGTGCAGGCCGATGCAAACTGTGCTATAAATAGGGTGCATAACACCGCAGGCACGACCCGCACGCAGGAGCCACCCCATGCCCGATTTTATCAAGACCGTCTTTATCAGCTACCGCCATACGAATCATTATTACGCGCTGGCGATTTACCAGTTCCTCACAGCGCGGGGTTACGATTGCTTCATGGATTACCGCAACATTGATTCGGGCGCTTTCGGGCGTGTGATCTTCAGCCAGATCGAAGCGCGAGCGCATTTCATCCTGATCGCCACCTATAGCGCGTTGGAACGCTGCACAGAGCCGGGTGACTGGGTGCGCCGCGAGGTCGAACATGCGATGATGCACAAGCGTAACATCGTGCCGGTTCTGTTTGAGAGCATGAAATGGCCCGATGCTGAGCGCCTTCTGATGTCTGAGCAGCTAAAGCGCCTGCCGGAGTACCATTCGCTGCTGATGCCGCCGCCGCAATTCTTTGATTACGCCATGCAGGATTTAGTCAATAAATATCTGGCGAACACGGGTGATGCGATCTATCACCCTGCGCCTGCTGAAGACGCGGCTGAAGTGCAGGCATCGCAGCAGGAAGCAAGCGCACAGCCGCCCGTGCAAGAAGAAAGCCTCAGCGCCAGCGAATACTTCGAGCGTGCTCTTGCTAGAGACATGGCCACAGACGCAGACGGAAAAATCCGTGATTATACAGAGGCCATCCGCCTCAAGCCAGATTACGCCGAAGCCTACAACAACCGGGGCCTTGCCTACTACGCGCAGGGTCAGTATCAGCACGCCATAAGCGACTGCAACGAGGCCATCCGACTCAAGCCAGATTACGCCGACGCCTACAACAACCGGGGCTATGCCTACAAAGCGCAGGGTCAGTATGAGGACGCCATACAAGACTACACACGCTCAATTGATTTGAAGAATCCAGAGTTACACTTACCCTACTACAACCGGGGGGTTGCCTACGACGAGCAGGGTCAGTATCAGGACGCCATACGCGACTACAACGAGGCCATCCGACTCAAGCCAGATTATGCGATGGCCTACAACAACCGGGGCAATGCCTACAGAAAGCAGGGTCAGTATGAGGACGTCATACGCGACTACAACGAGGCCATCCGACTCAAGCCAGATTTAGCCGACGCCTACTACAACCGGGGCCTTGCCTACAAAGAGCAGGGTCAGTATGAGCACGCCATACGCGACTGCACAGAGGCCATCCGCCTCAAGCCAGATGACGCCGACGCCTACATCGTCCGGGGCAATGCCTACACCAAGCAAAACAACCTGGAT
>DAOTTW010000364.1:0-4945 GCA_034437615.1 Anaerolineae bacterium
CGACTGGCGACACACAACGCTGGCGCTGCTCGCCATCCGTCGGGCGGATGTGGCGGCGATCAAGTCGCACACGTCCGCGATTCACGGGGCGGAAGGCAACGCGGCGGATCACCTGATAGCCGCCGCCGACGCGCTGCTCACGCTGGCCCACCTGACGCTGATCGGCGAACGGTCCGCAAGCTACAAACGCGAGAAGCTGTCCGCTGCCGAGCGGTTACTGGCAACGGCAAAGGGTTGGCTGAATCTGGAGTAACGCCCCACATTACCCGTTCCCGTTTGGGGATGGGTTTCGTTTTTTCTCGAAATGCCAGGAATCGGTAACGTAGACGTTTGCAAAAGAAATATTAACAGGCTATACTCTGGCTCGTGGAATTTATTATCAGCACGAGGCTTCATATGGCAAAAATATTTATCAGTTACACCCGCCGAGACAAAAACTTAGCTGAGGAGTGCGTTCGGCAACTCAGCAAATTCTACACGTTGGGGTATGTGTGGACGTATCGGTCTTAATTTCAACGCTCGGCGCAGAACCACAGGTCGTGACACTCACCCTCGATGCGCTGTTGCATCGTGGGGAGCGCATATCACGCCTGTATGTGGTACACACAGACGCATCGATTCCACCTATTAAGGGGGCCAAATCAAAACTTGATGAGATTTTCGTTGGCTCGAACCGATATCCAATGTTGTTATACGTTCCCCATCTATTATCGGGGCCTCAGGATGCGCTGCGCGATGTGGCAACAGCCGATGAGATCTTGTTAGCGTATCAGTCACTCTATCGACTGCTGCGGCAGCAGAAGCAGGCCGGGTGTCGTGTACATCTATGCTTGGCAGGCGGTCGCAAGACCATGACCTCATTTGCGCTGGCAGCTGCTCAAGTTGTACTTTCTACACAGGATCGTGTCTGGCATCTCATCAGCCCCCCGCCACTCATTGCATCCCAGACAATGCATGCACCGCACCCATCAGATGTACAATTGGTATCGGTACCTCTTTTACATCCAGGTAAGCTCCAGACGGAAGATGGTGCGCGAAAAGCAACGGCCTTTCTAACTTTGCTAACCCCTGCGGAGCGCGAACTAGCGACGTTGCTAGTTCGCGAAGGCCTGAGTAATGATTTATTGGCAGATCGCCTCGGAAAAAGCACCAAAACCGTCGCCAATCAATTGAGCAGCATCTACAGCAAACTTCGTGACCACTATCTATTGGAGGAGGCCCCCGACCGAACATCTTTGATGGCGTTCATAGGAAGATATTCCTAAGATATTTAGGCATCGTCCCCTATAGCCCAAAGTACACACACCCAGCTACTATCGATGTGTAATCAGTATTGAGAGGATCATTATGGACCCTAACGTTGCGGCATTAGCAGGACTGCTGCATGACATCGGGAAGTTCTGGCAGCGTGCTGCGTCGAGCGCGGCACAGAAGTTACCGCCGGGGTACGAAAAGTACACCAAAGATGACTTTGGCCAGAATGGTACCCATGCTGCCTGGAGTGCGGCTTTTGTTGAGCAGTATCTCCCGGAAACCTTGCGGGAGGCGACCTGGTCAGCGGTTTTCTTCCATCACAATCCGTCAGATGAACGTGCTGAGTTAATCGCCCTCGCAGACCGGCTCTCTGCTGGAGAGCGCCAACCAATCAATGTGGCAAATCCCAAGCGATTACAGTCAGTATTCTGTGAGTTGAGTGGCGAAACAATGCCACCACAGTATTGGCCGTTACGCCCATTAGAAATGGACGGCTCTGTGATTTTTCCCACAGCGAATGCGGCTGAAGACACACAGGATCGTGATGCCTATAAGATGTTGTGGTCAGATTTTGCAGCGGACGCCGCCGCACTACAACCGATCACCGATCTTACAACATACCTCGAAAGCCTACTGGCAATCGTGATGCGCTATTGCTGGTGCATTCCATCAGCTTACTACAGGAACGTGCCAGACATATCTCTTTTCGATCACAGCCGAACAACAGGGGCACTAGCAGCAGTGCTCGCTGCTGGCAGCAACGCAGGTGATGTGAGCCGCCTGCTCAAGAAGCCCGATGATACTCCCATTGCAACGCTAATTGAGGGCGATATCTCCGGGGTACAGCACTTCATCTACACCATTACAGCGAAGGGTGCTGCCAAGGGCTTACGTGCGCGGTCACTTTACCTACAGCTTTTGTCAGAGGCGGCTGCACGGTTTTTATTGCGCGAGATGGGTATGCCAATAACCAACTTACTGTATGTCGGTGGTGGTCACTTTTACCTGCTTGCACCAGCAGGAAAGTCGAAGCAGGTGGCAACAGCTCGCAAGCACTTATCAGATTTTATGCTGACACATCATGACGGTAATCTGTATATGGCACTGGGAACCCGTGAGATCTCTGCCCGAGAGTTTGCAGAACCGGATGCGTTCTCGTCTGCATGGGCCGATGTAGGGAAGTCTACAAGTGCGGACAAGCGGCGGCGATATGCTGACCTGTCACCTGAGGTGCAAATGATGCGGGTGTTTTCGCCACGTGCGTACAGCGAAGGAGATGAGCTAGGTCGGCGTCGTATCGAACGGGAGGAGGGCAGCGAGAATGAAAGATCTGAGTTCAGTCGCTCACTTCACGAGTTTGGTGGTCACACAGGGCGTGCCTCGGGGTTGGTTTTGGCCTTCGTTGATGCAGAACAGCGTACCCCGGATGACATGAACGCTGCGCTGTCTCAGCTAGGGATTGTCGCGCTCTTGGTCGATGCTGACGGTGAGTTGCTACTGCCACTACCAACAGATTACACATATCACCGGGCAGTCTTGTTGGGAACACAGGCCTTTCTATCGAACGATGCTTGTGCGCGTGTCGCACATACCCTTAGCTGTGAAGTAGCGAGGGGTTTGCGATACACCGTTAACGTTATACCGCAACGTTCGGATTATGGTGTAGCGACTTTTAGCGACCTACAGATGGCATCAGAGGGGTTGAAGCGTTTTGGCGTTCTGCGAATGGACGTTGATGACTTAGGACAGTTGTTTGCGCGTGGGTTCGTGAAGGCGGATGAGACATCGCAAGCCACGTTATCGCGTGTGGCTAGTCTGAGCTTTGCCCTGAGCCTGTACTTTGAGGGATGGGTCGGTCAGCTATGCCAGCAGGTGAATGCTGAACGCTGGAAGCCTGTTCGGGACGGGGGTAAATCCTATGAGGTACAGCCCATCTACACAGTGTACTCCGGTGGAGACGACTTGTTTATTGTCGGGGCCTGGGATGAGCTAACGGGACTAGCAGAGCGCATTCAGGGCGATCTGTCACGCTTTGCCTGCGGTAACCCCAATGTGCATGTTAGTGGGGGTATCACGTTACACGGTGGGAAGTATCCGCTTTATCAGGCAGCAGAGGCTGCAGAACACGCCCTCGATGCAGCCAAGGCGCTTGATGGCAAAAATGCCATCACCTTTCTAGGTCAGCCTGTTACCTGGGGTCAGTGGCAACTTGTGCGCGAGATCCATGGTGATCTTATGCACCTGCACGCCAATAAGGTGCCACGCAGTCTTTTCCAAATGTTGATGAGCCTGTACCGCGAGTACGAGACGGCTCGTGAGGCGATGAATACACGTCGGACGAAAAACAATGAGCGCCAGATTGTTTGGGGGTCGTGGATGTGGCATAGCGCATATCAGATTCGACGCCTTGCAGACCGACACAAGCCACAACGTGATCCGATCTTAGCCTTGCAGGAGGATATGATGCGCGACAACTTTGAAGGTATTCGTTATGTTGGAATTGCAGCGCGCTGGGCAGATGCGCTGACTCGTAGTGAACGTGATGAACATAAGGAGTGAATGCAATGGGATATAACAAAAATAAACCTATCGATAAGCCTTCGCCAGATGATCTGACAAAGATCATTGCTGGGGAGCCGGTGGTGAGTGCCCGGCTGACCAATGAGTGGGGCGAAAAGCTCGGCAGTGCGCTCGCCAAAGACCTTGCCTCCGCTCAGATTCGCAACATCTTTGGTATGGTTCGTCAGATTGAGATGAACTGGATGCAGGGCAGTGATGAGGGCGCTGCCCGTCGTAGCATGATTTTGTTAAAGCCTAAATTGCGATACCAGGCTGAACGCAAAAACGAAGTGCGTGATTTAGCCGAGGTACTGGGTG
Source organism: Anaerolineae bacterium (assembly GCA_034437615.1). Classification (GTDB taxonomy): domain Bacteria; phylum Chloroflexota; class Anaerolineae; order Aggregatilineales; family Phototrophicaceae; genus DAOTTW01. The sequence continues at coordinate 4,132 of DAOTTW010000364.1, forward strand.
GCGCAATTGACTTGGTAGATCGTGACGGCGATAACCTATCAGCCCGTGAGAAGTACGAACGGTTTGTCGAGTTCTTCGAGGCAATTCTTGCATATCACAAAGCGGCTGGAGGCAAATAAGCAATGGCAGATCAAATCAAGCTCTACGGACGTATCTTTATCGAGGGCAACATCCTGACCGAAAGTGGGCTTCATATCGGCGGGTCGGGTGGCGCGTTTTCCATCGGTGGGAATGACAACCCAGTGATCATTAATCCATTAAACCAAGAGCCTTACATCCCAGGATCATCCCTACGTGGAAAGATGCGATCACTGACGGAGAAGTATCGCGGCGACGTTTTGGTGAGCCACGCCAACGTGCAGATGCACACTGCCGAGGATGCGGAGACTTATGCAAACTCGCCTGTGGCAAACATCTACGGTGTACCAGCCTCGGATTTTAACCTGCCAACGCGACTGATCGTGCGGGATGTGTCACTCCGCAGTGACTCGCGGGATTTATTGCGAAAGGCCAAGACAGATTTGCCGTTCACCGAGGTAAAGACAGAGGTTTCGATTGACCGCGTGACCTCACAGGCCAACCCAAGAAACATTGAGCGCGTGCCAGCCGGTGTTCGTTTTGGGCCAATGCAGTTGGTTTACAATGTCTACCAAACGAAGGACATCGACTGGCTAGAAACACTGCTTGAGGGTATGGAGCTGCTCGAAGATGACTACCTCGGCGGTAGTGGGTCACGTGGAAGCGGAAAGATCGCATTTGAGGATATGACAGTCACGCTCAAGCGTGCGACAGACTATCGCAACCCCCAAAAGCT
>DAOTTW010000365.1:0-5172 GCA_034437615.1 Anaerolineae bacterium
GTAGGTGTACTCATACAACTCAGCGAAGGTGACATAAAGTGGTTGCCAGTTGTGCTGGAGTTCGTAGAGCCGCTGATCAGGTTGTAATTGCGGATGGTGCTTTGGATCAGCAGCGAAGGGACGAATGTTTGCGGGACGTTTACGTGCATAGTTGGATGTCAACATGATACAATTCCTTCAGTGAGATCAATTGATGAAAGTCGGTTGATAGCTGACCTGGCAGTTGGCGCTACCAGGTCAGTGGCGAATTTAAGCAGACTTCAGAATGTGCAGCGGCTTGTCGCTGTAGCAAATCGAGACGATATGCTGTTTCGCAACGCTCGACAGGTTGCGCCAGCCCTTCGCATGTGCAACTGGCTTCCCCTTTGAAGAAAACCACGAATTAGCAGCCCACTTAGGCAAACGCTCAGCGTTCTCCCAGATGTAGCTGTTGTTGATTTCAACACGCACGTTGCAAGGTTGGTTGAGTTTCGACAAGCCATATTGCAGCGCTACGATGGAAAAGTGATTGCGTGTCCAATCAACACCGTACTCGGTTGCAATAGCAGCAAAGGTTTTGCTGTGCGTTTTACCTTTAGCGTCTGTATAAGACAGCCGATAATCGACGCGATTACCAACTTGTACTACGATTAGCATATGTACGTTTTTCATAACGCAATCTCCTTTAGAGACTAAAAAAGTGCAGGATAAGCGGACTGATTGAAACAACAAACAGAATGGGTGCTACTTGCAACCGAGGGGACTGTATGGCTTAGCAGATTAGAGCGTCCAGTTCTAGGGATCGGCGCGACATAATCCCGCTGGAATTACGCGGCCCCTTTCGGGGTTCGCTACCTGGCTACCGATTGACCATCTGGACGATGATCGAGCTATGCTTTTGTTAAGGTGCGTTTTGATCCGTAAACCACACGGACCAGTCATTTTTGTCAACCGCTTGCGGCGGCGCGAAAAATTTGAGTGAAACGGCACAAGCCAAAATTTTTCGCGCCGGTCTTTGACTTGACAAAAATGCCCGTGTGGTACGGTAAATCAAACGCACCAACGAAAGCCATAGCTATCGGCCAGGGTCAAGGCCAGTGCGATCCGGGGGCTGCGTCCAGGGGGATACGCAAGGACCGGCTGGCGCCTGCTTAGGACAGAACACGAGGCATGGGGCATCCTTCACTTCTTCACAACGTCAGGGTCGTCAGACCCTTGTGCAGTACGCTCTGCTATCCGGGCGCGACTTTTCGAGATTCTGCTAGAACCACCCCTGTCTTTAGACATTTGGGCGTCGTTTCGATGTTCAATTTTTGCTGTATCTTGGTCCAGCCCGCGGGCAGAGCTGGTCGCAGCCACTTAGAGGCGCAGGATCGCGGTCTCGCCACCGCTATCGCGTCGGCTTCGAGCCGCTACGGTTAGGCTTTTCGGACATTTTGCGACCCTGTTCAAATACAGCTGAGGCGCTGCGACAGGGGCGAAAATCCTCAAAAAGCCTATTCACCCCTATTCGCCCCTATTCAAACACGCTATTCATCAGGTCGTAGTAGCCTGTGATCTTGTTTGAATAATGCTCGGCCCAATCCTCACGCAATTTGTAGCGATTGCATAGCTGCTTGCACAGAATGACGTTTTGTCCACACACACGAGCCAGATTGACGAGCACGACTTTAACTGGGGTACGGATGCCGTCAATTAGTAACCAATACCCGAATTGATCGCGTCGTAGGGCGTCCTGAAATTCTGCCTCAGAATCCTGATTGCCATACGGGTTGCCCGGATCGAGTATTGTTATCTGTCGAACGTCCTCAGAGGATTCTACTTCGAGCAGCTTATCGTAGCGCCTGACGGTCTCCCGGCTCACGCCTAAGCGTTCCGATTGTAGTTTTCTCGACATGGACGCACCGTCTTCATCTTCAACGCGCCTGCCTTCTCGATCAACCATAGCGCCATGCATGGCCATACGATAATGTTTGATGGACTCGTATGCCCAGTAGGGCAGGTGATCTGACGGGCAAGTGCCTTGGCCGTGCAGATGACTCTCATAGGCGTCGAACATTATGCGATCCGGCATATACCAGCGTTTAGCGGGTCGGCCACCTGTCTCCAGGTCCGGTGCTCTCCGGAAGATGTCGGCATCCTTCAGCGCTTTTCTATAGACGTATTCGGGTACGCCAATTTCATCCAGCATCTTGCAGGTAAATATCTGGCCCTCGCGGATGACGTTGCTTATTTTCTCGAACAAGATGACGCTGTAGCCCCGGCCATTGGCCAGCATGTATTCTCTAACGTCGTTTCTCAGTTGAATGCGTTGATAGATTGCCATCATGGTTGTATACTCCAATGTGTAATAACCGACTTAGTTGTTGAATCAAATGAGCATGCAAGGACCGCGCTACAACGCGGTCTTTTTTTTCGCTACTCGTCGTCGAAAAAACTGAGCATAAGGCTTTGAACAAATTCATGCACATCGCGTCCAGCAGCAAATTGGACGTGATAGCTGGCTAGAAATGACAGCAATCGTCGCCGCATTTTCGTGAGTGCATTGTTACGTATTATCCGCCTCATGTCGTCCTCGCCGATCCAATCCGGTTCGATCAGCTGAGGTTCAGCTCCATTTTTGATAGCTACTGCGATTGCTAGTCGTCTCATGGCAGCTTCCTCATCGTGCAGTTCGTTGAGCATTTCTTGATGCCAGCCCCATCGACAACGGCGCTCTGCATCGCTGATGATGTCAGTAGCTATCCGATGAACCTCTTGGTAAATCTCCGATTCTGGATCATCCGACCACTCTGCATAATAGAAGGTCTCGAACCGCTCTCGTCGCATCTGTGCCTTCTCGGTGTCAATCGCCTCAACCTGGTCGCGGTGGTGTAGGCGATATTGCTCTCCGCGTTTGCGCTTGTAGTATTTTCGATCTATAGACAGCAGCGCGACGCATTTCTCGCCCTTTTTTAGCTTAAATCCGTAGTCTTGCCATCGCGATTCGGTCTCAACATCTTTGGGCACGTCTGCAAACGATCTGTAGTGTGGCTTTTCGGTCATGCGATCTCCCCGATCTGCCGCAAATGTTCCTCAGCAGGGCGTAGGATGAATACTGTGTAGCGCGTTCCTTCGTGGCGTATCTCCACAAAATTCATTTCAACCAGAGTTCGTGCTATCTTTAAAGCAGTACCATTATATCGGTATGTCTGTGGCCCTTTCTGGTACAGTGTCAGCAGCAGATGCTTCTGCCCACTATTCAATTGATTGTCCTGTTCAGTTTGCCTCAATAAGCTACGTCTGCGCTCGATCATCTCGTGTAGCTGATCGAGATATTCCAGTTGTTTATGTAGATCAGATTGTTCGTTCAGCAGCTTCTCTACGCCAATCCAGGTATGGTTAGCTGCCAGCTTGGGGTTGAAGTTGGTTACTGTCACATCCGTCTGCTTGGATTCTTTGATGGCTTTGCGCAGCGCTTTCGTCGATAGATTTTCATCTTCAGCATATTGTAGCCATTCGGTTATCTCATCCTCTGCGCACATCTTCGCAACAACCTCATGGTGGGACCATGTTAAATTCTTGTGCCGCCACAAGAATCTGATTTTGCGAGATACAAATGTCCACTGGTGGAACAGATCAGGTCGTCGTCCCATCGCTTCGGCCAACGCCTTTACAGTTCCATATCTGGCTCTCTCGCCTGCTGCAAGCCAATCACCTACAGCCCATTGGAGCGATGTCTCGATTTCGAATAGGGTGCTACCGATCTGTTGCCACATATCTTGGTTGATGTTGTGCAGTGCTGGTAGATCGTCGTTTGCCGGCTGGAAGCCGACAGGTGTGAGTACGACATTGTGCATCACAAGATTGCCATCTGCTCGGCGCTGTAGCAGGGTGGTTCGTGATGACGTTCCTTCTACGATGTCGGCAAAGCTATCATCCAGACCGGGAATGTTCTCCCCGGCATCCAGTTCGTCTGGTAGGTCAAATTGTTTTTTCGCCATTACATCACCCTGGTCAAAATTTCATCCGTAAAGCGACGAGCTTCTACAGCAGCATCCGATTTCGGTTCGTACACGGTGACTGGCGTTTGCATAGCGGATGCCTGTTCCCATGCCGCGCGTCGCCGGATTTCGGAGAACACCAGATCATCGCCATATTTGCCCTGCAATTTGCCGAGTGTCTGATATTGAACTAGCTCACGACCATAGAACATAGTTGGCAGAATGCCGAGCAATTGGCCTATTCGGATGCCGTGAGGTTCTAGGATTTTTCGGGCACCCTCGATGTGTTGCATCGAACGTTGAACGCCTTGGAGTGACAGCCGAGCGCACATCGTCGGCATTAGGATGTGGCTGGATGCCTGATACACGGCGCTGTGGATTTCGGAAATACTTGGCGCTGTGTCAATTACAACCAGATCGGCCCAGCCGTTTAATTCCTCTAGCCGTTGAGCAAGATATTGCGTTGATCCCTTGCGTTCCTTCCATACCTGGCGCTCATGCAATCGTGCAGTTCGGGTGTCTCCGCCGAGTACGAGCAGGTGCCCGTTTTCACCTCCGTAGTAACTTCCGTCGATGGCGGTCAGTACCTCGGCCCATGCTGCTTCTTCACCTACGAGTTTCCACAGGCCCGGGTAGGGGCGAATGCGGAATTGCGTTGTCGAACTGGCCTGCTGATCGGCGTCGATAAATACGACATTTAAGCCACGTCGAGCAGCTTCGGTTGCGAGTGTCATCGACATTGTGGTTTTGCCGATGCCACCCTTTTCATTCAGAAATGTCACAGTTTGCACGGTGTTTACCTCTCATTAATTCGATACAATTATGGTGCATCGCATTCGAAAGCGGTGCTTTCGGAAACGGCAAGCCGGCTGTTATTCAGACACGACCGGCTTGTCGTGCTTTTATCAAAGCTGGATAACTTCATAGAATTGTAGCACTAGAACGTGATTCCGGCAAAAATTCTTATTCATATGCCGTTGTTTCATCGACGGTGACTGCTCGTATTTGTACATGCAGTCCACAACGTGCAAGCGCTATGTCCAGCGTGCTGCGTGATACTTGCATAGCCTTTGCGGCTTCTCGCTTGCTCGAGTAATTCGATATCTCCTCGATCAGATAATCACGTAACGTCATGCCAGATTCTTCGGCAGCCTTCAACAATTTCTCCATCACGTTTCTCTACTTTCTATTACTGTGTTGTGTAAGATTG
>DAOTTW010000366.1:0-3815 GCA_034437615.1 Anaerolineae bacterium
CAAACATCAAATACCTACCCCTGTAAACCCCTGAAGAGGGGGTGAGGGCTGAGCAGTTACGTTAAAATTTGCTTAACTAAAGACCAACTAACGACAGAAAGAGGCATCAAACATGGCTGAACAACAAACCATCTCACCCGATCTGCTGGAAATTTTGCGCTGCCCGGTGGCAGTGCACGACACCGACAAGGGCGACGACCCCGGCAAGCTGGAGTTGGTCAAGGATGCGTGGCTCGTCTGCGCGGATTCCGGCTATAAGTACCCGATCCGCGATGGCATCCCGGTTATGCTGGTGGAGGAGGGCGAAAAGTGGAAAGATACGCCTGTCGATGATTTACCCGTGCCACCGCCTGCCGCTGAATAAAACCAGGCCCGAAACGTGTCTATTGGTTTCGGGCGTGCCTCGGCGCGTTGCCACAGAATGCGGTTGTAGGGACGCTACGAATGGCGTCCGCCAAAAAGTCACGGCACGTTTGCGGGAAGAACACGCCTACCTGCCCCCAAAACGAAATACAGCATTCATCGCGTGTTTGCTTTGGTTCACAGCGCAAAACTTAGCTATAATGGCAATAATTGAGTTTGTTTTTCGACTGATACGGGGGCAATAAATGGCCGACTTTACGCCGCATGATGCACCAGCCAGAGATATTAAGGAGCTGCCGGTGATGCACCCCGGCAGGCCCATAGGCCGCGATGACACGCTGAAAGAGGTTTACGGCCACCTGCGCGAGCAGCAACCCGTCTTAATTCATGGCGCGTCTGGCGTCGGCAAAACGACCCTGGCAGCAGCGCTCGCAGCAGCCTACACGCAGCAACCCGGCGGCGTGCTCTGGTTGGATGGCGACCAGCCTGCGCTAGCCGCCTTGCTGGTGCACGTAGGGCGTGCCTACAAGCTGACGAACGTCACCAACAGCCAAACACCCGGCGCTTACATCGGCGCTGTCTCGAACGCGCTGATGCAGAACAAGCCCTTCATCGTGATCGACAACCTGAAAAGCGCCACACTCGCAGCACAATTCATCGAAAAGTGTGCCCACGGCCAGCCTATGCTCTTGCTCTCTGATGATGCACTAGCGGGCAACTGGACCCGCATGAATCTGGAGCCGCTGGAAGACATGCAGGCGGTGGTGCTCTTCAAGCAAAAATCCGGCCTGACAGACAGCGCCTCCGACATCAATGTGTATGGCATCGTGAAATTGCTGGCCTATCAACCGTTGCCGATTGTAATTGCAGCGCGTGGCATGGCCGCCAGCAAACAATCCGCAGACGCCTACCTCAAGACGTTGCAGCAGTTCGCCGCCAATGTCGGCAATGATGGCCCACTCGCCGCCTTGACAGTGAGTTATCGCTCGTTGAACAACGCGCTACAGGGCTTGCTGCTGATGCTGGGCGCGACCTTCCGGGGCGAGGCGTCGGCGCAATTGCTGAGTGTGGTCGGTGGCGTGCCGCTAGCGTCCATCGCACAGGCCATGACGGTGCTCTCACAGCTTTATCTGGTGGAGCAGTTCACGCGCTATGGCGAGATGTACTACCGCGTGCATCCCTTTGTCCATCGCTTCGCACAGACGTGGCTCAAAGGCTCCAACCGTTTGCAGGGCTTACAGACGAAGGTGCGAGATGGCCTGCTGACCTATGCACAGCAGCACGCCCAGGCGCGTAATTTCGACAAGCTGGCAATGGAGATGCAGAGCTTTGTGGCGGCGGCGCTCTTCGATAGCGAAAAAGGCGAACGCGAAACGGCAAATCAACTGGTGGTCTCGCTGACGCAGGCCGATGATTTTGTGCAGGAACGCGGCTATGTGTACGAGTTGCTGCGCTTGCGGGGGGCGTCGTCCGGCTCCACATCGGCTTTCCCCGCTTATGGGCCAGAGGCCGCCGCCACTGCCATGATAGACGATGCAGACGACGCAGACGATGACGATGCAGGCTACGAGGACGACGATGCCGAGTATACAGAAACAGCTAGCGGCATCCCAACACCTGCTGGCATCCCCGCCGCAGGCTCGCCCGATTCAGACGCTGACGCCGATGATTTTGCAGCAGAAGATTACGCAGACGACGCCGAACACGAAGCCGCAGCCTTTGACGATCTGGAATTTGAAGAGGGCATGAGCGGCAACGCCCTGCGCGACGATGCGCTGGAAAACATCGACGTGGAGCAATTACGGCAAGCGCTGGTACAGGCACGCCAGCAAAACGACAGCGCCCGGCAGGTGCAAATCCTCAAGGCTATCGGGCGCGTGCAGGTCAGCCAGGGGCGCGAAGCCGAAGCCATCGGCAGCTATAACGAAATCCTCAACCTGTACGACGAAGCCGAGGATGAAGCCGGCACACTGGAAACGCTGGATATGCTCTCGTCGTTGCTGACTAAGACCGATAATTGTCAGGCAGCCGTCATGCACGCCACACGCGGCCTACAATTGGCAGATAAGCTGCAAGATCAACAGACCGAGATGCACCTGCATTCGACCCTGGGCACAGCCCGCCAGGAACTCGGTGAGACGGAAGCGGCGGTTGGTTCGTTCACGAAGGCGCTGGAAATCGCTCGTATGACGGATGACACGCAGGCCGAGGCGCTTGTGCTCTACAAGCTGGGTTATGCCTACCTGGATGACGGCGAGGCCGAGCGTGCTATTGAAACGCTGACGCAAGCCCGCGATCTATTCCGAGGGCAGAGCAAGCGCGGTTACGAAGGCCGCGTTATGGGCGCGTTGGGGTCTGCTTATAGCGCGATGGGCCGTTGGAGCGAGGCGATCCAGTATCATAAATCGGCGGTGTATATCGCCCGTGAAGCCCGTGAGCGCGATGAGGAAGCATTGCAACTGAGCAACCTGGGCAAAGCACAGATCGAGACGGGCCAATTGCCGGATGCCCTGCTCAGCTATCGGCAAGCGCTGCACCTGGCCTACGATAGCGGTGATCGCACACAAATCGTCAGCGCCATTACCGAACTCGTCTCGCTGATGATGCGCAGCAACCGCCTGCTGAGCATCTGCGATGTGCTGCTACGAGATGCCGAAACGATGGACCCCAGCAGCCGCGAGGTGCAGCAATTGCGCCAGCAGCTTGATAACAGGCGTCGGGCGTCTGATGAGCGCGGTTTGCAGCAGGCGCATGTGGACGGCAGCGCCCGTGAATACGCAGCGAACGCCTATGAATTGTTAGAGGCATAACGGTAACGACTCAGCCCAGTCTGTGTGTGTCGCCACTGGCTAAAGCCAGCGGCTTCCACAGGGCCAACCCCCTGAAGGGGGCTATGGCACGCTGCGTACAGCCTGCTTGAGCAGGCTTGTCCTTACCGGAGCCGGACGTTTTAACGTCTGGCGACTGAGCATGTGACACGTACTGAGTAGTTACCACATCTCCACAAGTGCAGTCACATTGATTTTGTCGGATGTTGCCAGAAATTCTAACCACGAAAGCTCAAAGAACACGAAGTTGCGCTTTTCAAAATCCTTTGTGTTCTCTGTGTTCTTCGCGGTAGGGACGCACCAGTGGCACGTCCCTACGAACAATGCACTCGATGGGGTGTCCGGCGGCGTAGCCGCGTTGCGGGTGTATTTACACCATACTGTATTAGCTACTTGCAATCTTCGCACCCGCGTCTGCTGCGTATTTGTCGCCACGTCCGCGATTGCTCTCGACGTTATGCGTGTGCACATGATCGCCCGCTTTGATGTCCTGAATGGCGCTGCCGATGCTCAAGTTGTACTTGAGCACGATCTCGCCCTTCGCAATATCAACCAGCGCGATTTTATGGCCATAGGCAATATCGCTGCTGGCCGTGACGACAATATCCGAGCGTTGGCCGTTGC
>DAOTTW010000367.1:0-2775 GCA_034437615.1 Anaerolineae bacterium
CGAGTCGTGGTCTGTCATGCGAGTGGCCTCGGACTTGGACTGCGGATACGGTGGTGTGTGTTTCAAAGGTAGCAGGATTATAACGAAATTCATGCCGACACACAAAGGCGAGTGTGGCGGACGCACCAGTGGCGCGTCCCTACAGACCTGTTGTGAATGATTGCGACCCTGTAGGGACACGGCAAGCCGTGTCCGCAAACCGTGTCAATTATTTTGTTGGGATGGCCTTATGCAAATGACGAAATTGCGGAGATGCAACGCCGCCTCGGAGCGAAATGACCGTCAGCATGATTTTTAAGCAGCAGCTTGGATGCGGACCCGCGTTAGATGCGCGAAACTCTGCCCTAGCAAGCCCGTCTCATCCCGCAGGCGCAAACGCGGGAAGCCGTCTGCTTGCAGGTACAAGCCGACCTCAATCACATCAACGCCCGCTTCAGCGTCAGGGTAGACGCTGAGTGTGTGCTGATCTTCGATGATTTCGCCAACGGGCCAGCTTGAGGTCGGGCGCGTCCAATTGGCGGGCATGGCGTTGCTAGCGGCGGCTTTGCGCAGCGTTTGCGCGTCGATGATATTGGCGAACACGACGTAATCCTGCGGGATGGGCTGCAAGGCACGCCAGTAGAGCGTCAACGTCAGGTCGTCGCCGGGTGTGGCAGATAGAGCGCTGATGTCATAGCCGATGAGTTCTATCAGGCCGCCGAAATTCAGGTTAATCGGGTTCGGGATGCCGTCGGCGTTCGTCTGTTGCGGCACATGCACGCGCCCAACCGTCAGGCTATCGCGGCCATTGGCTAAGGTCATGCGCTGGCCTGTTGGCAGGTGATACCAGCCGATGCGCACGCTCAAATCAGTCGGGGTATACAGCGTTTCGGGGATAATTAACGGAATCGTGTCACGCCAGGCTGTACCGTCACTCAGGTCAGATGTCGCCAGCGTGTTGATAGCGGGATACAGATCGCGCTGCGCCACAATGACCCCCTGCGGATTGACGAGGTGGATAAACTGGCTCCAATTTTTGTCGGCTGGCTCGATGATCTGCCAATCCAGCGTGAGATTAATGCGTTCGTCGGGCTTTGTATGCGCTGGTGTGACGGTAACATCCTGCAAGCCGATGACAGCGGGGCCACTCGCTGCGCTGAAAGACGCCTGCATAGCTTCTGTTGTGGCAATCGTGCTCGGTGGTGCGAAAGCTGGCATAATCACGGCGAAGGGCGCAGCCAGCGTGACCAGCGTAAAATAGCCGACAGCAGGCAGCAGCAGCACGCCACGCCAACGACGCGGCAACCACCACAGCAGCCCCAGTGCTATCAGCAGCACGAAAACCGACAACGCGCTGAAGGCTAAGCGCCCCTGCCAGGCGGGGGTTTGCAATGACCAGCGCAGCAACGCCAGCAACGTAATCAGCAACCATGCCAGCGCCAACCACAGGCCGCCGTTGCGCCAACCACGACGCAGCAGATAGACGCCTGCACCGATCAGGCCGACCAGCGCTATCAGGTTAAACGCGCTGTAGATCACATCTGGCATGGGCGCATAGATCGCGCCGACGAAGCCCCATGTGCTTTGCAGCAGTGTGTCACGCTCTGACCACAAATGCAGCCAATCGACATCATGCCGCCCGACTACATCCAGAAACACATTGAGCGCAGTCGGATCGCCGTAAAGCGTCCAGTTGCGCCAGTACCACCAGCCCGCAACCAGCAGCGTCACCGCGCCAGAAATCACACTGCCCTGTATGAACAGCCGCAGGTCACGCTGTCGCCATGCCAGCCACGCCAGCACCAGCCCCACCAGCGGAATGCCGAAGCCGAGGCTGAGCTTGGTCAGCAGGCCAGCGCCGACGACCAGCCCAAGCAGGGCGAAAGTGCCTGCTGTCGGCTGCATGGTGCCCTTCAGCAGCCTGACCAGCAGCAATAGAAGCAGATTGCCAAGCATGGCGGCTAATGCATCGTTGCTGACGGACGCGCTCACTAGCACGAACATCGGCAGGGTCGCATTCAGCGCCGCCGCACCTAACGCAATCAGTGGCTGATCGGGGAATAACCCGCGCCCTAGCTGATATGTAATCAGCACGGTGCAGAGGCCAAACAGGATCGACAGGCCACGCGCCATCTGTAGCGCCAGCACTGTGCCATACCAGGGCCACGCCTCGCGCTCTGCATTATGTATCACCGCGTTGGGCACGCTGCCCGCATAGCTCACGCCCAGTTCATGCGGGTTCAGGCGGCGCACGTCGTCTATATCGCTCGTGTCTATCGGCGCGGTGATAAGGGCTGCTAGCAAATAGTATAGCGGTGGTTGTGCGGCCTGTTGTCGCCAATACCCCGCATTACTGGGGGTTAACACAGGCAACGCAAAGCCGCTATTTTCCAGGTGGTGCACGACGGGGTAATGCCAGATCTCGTCAGCGCCCTCAAATGACGGTGTGGTGGCGCTATATAGGCACGCGCAGCACAGGTAAAGCGCGATGATGAGCCAGAGTAAGCGCGGCGTTGACGGTTGTTTCGCTGACATGTGACGCGAGGCTCCGAATAATTGCGTGTGAGATGACATGGTGCGGTAGAATATGGGCTTAGGCTTTTCCAGCTAAAAAACAAGGCAATGCGGCTGACGCCGCTCGGACACCCAGAAGGGTATCCCTACAGGGCATCGTTCGTAGGGACGCGGCAAGCCGTGTCCGCAAGCCGTGTCCATTATTTTGTTGGGATGGCCTTAGGCTTATAGCGCTTTGAAGAAACACTAGCAGCATTCTAACATCATATTCGCTATACTTGT
>DAOTTW010000368.1:0-11431 GCA_034437615.1 Anaerolineae bacterium
TTGGGTGTCCCTACGGTTCACAGCGGTTGTGTAGGGACGTGCAATGGCACGTCCGCCACACAGGAACAACGAAAAACCAAAAACCTACCCCTGAAAAGGTCCGGGGTGGGGTTGTTTTTAGGCTGGGCTGAGTCGTTACGCCTAAGGTTCCTCGGTGGCGGCGCTTTCCAGTGGTGCTGGCGGTGCAGAAACCGTCACGCCCGGCACCTCTAGCGCGATCTGATAGGTATCATCGACTTCGACCAATTGCAGGTCGATTGCCGTTTCATACAGCCTATCCCACAGGGCGCGTACAATGTTCCCCTCAACCCAGCGCTTACCAGCGCTATCGGCAAGCTCTGACAGGCGCACGCCCTCTGTGCCCGGCTCCCAGTTAATCGACGGGACGCTGCCCTTATAAGAGACCTCTTGGGTGCTAAGCCAAGCGCCGGACGGCTCGAATTGCGTCGGGGCGTTGGATAGCTTCTGGCAGATATCTACAAGGCGCACGAAGTAGTTAATCGGCCAGTTGCCGAAGGCATCCGCTTCATGGCGCTGGCCGTTGACGTGTAGCGCCATGCGCTCGTAAACCGGCTCACGCTCCCCGATTAGCTGTGAATCGTAATCGGCCTCGTAGGTGTAAAAACGCTCCACGATGGCCAACTGATTGACGAAATTCTCGATGGTCGTGCGGTCCAGCACATCGAATAGCACCCGCGTCGTGCCGCCGGATGTTTCCGTCGTCCACACAATGCGCTGATCGCCATAAATAGTACACAAGGGCACTTCACTCAGGCGGTAGATGGCATCTTGCCCCCCGGCTATCTCTGCACGAAAGATAATATGAAAGGGGTCGTCGGGCCAGCGTATCAGGCTGTCCTCGGCGGTGTTATTTATGGTGGTTGGTGCGACGTTCGCATCATCTGGGGCTTGCTGAGGGCCTGCGCCGCTATCACAAGCGGCCAGCAATAGCGCAGCGATCACAAACACGGACCCGCGAAACATAGGCGCTCCTTCAGTGTTGTTAAGCCTGCACGTATGGTGCAAGTCTTGGCGTATTTTATCGCCATTGTAATACAAGCCGGGGGTGTGCGTTCAGGTTTTGTATGACGTGACACAGACCTGCACAAAATGCTAACAGCCCACAGACGGATGAGAGACATCACAGAAACGCGCCCTGAGTAAGCGATAAACAAAACCCATGACCCATAGCCACGTATAGCGGATAGGACTACACTGGATGCAGAATCTGTCTACTAAGCAAGGAAGTCATTCGTGAGCGAAACACAACGCCGACAACCGGATAACGTGCGCAGCAACCGTCGGCCTCTGATCCTGACGCTGGCGGTTGTGCTGCTGCTGGTCGCAGGTGGGGCGGCCTTGCTGCTGCTGAACAGCGGTAATCAGGACGACAGCGACCCCGCTGCGGGCGAAACGCCCGACCCACAGGCCCTCTTAAACGCTGTCGTGCTGAGATTGCGCGATTTAGAGACATTTCAGCTACTCATCGAGCAAGAAGGGGCTGCCTACCCGTTTGCCGTTTCGTTGGATGAGGGGCAGACGACGGTTAACGCCGTGATGCGGCGTGGCGAAGCGCAATACATCCAACCGGAAAATATGTATGCCAACATCCGCCTGCGCGTCGCCAATCTACCGCCTATCGGCGTCGAGTTGTTCGCGCAAGGGCAGGATCAGTGGTTCAAGCTGGCAAGCAGCCGCTGGATTAACTGGCCCATTGCCGATGGCTTCGACCCCGGCTCACTCATCCAGGAAAATTCAGGCTTTGCGGCGGCCCTCTCGCAGTTGCAGGAAGTCGAATACATTCGCTTCGATGCGCTGCCCAACGGTGAACGGGCGCATCATGTGCGCGGCATTGCCACTGGCGATGTGATTAACGAATTGCTGTTTAACCTGCTGGAAATCAGCGACGAGCAAGCAGTCATTGCAGATGTCTACATCTTGCCAGAAACAGACGTGCCCACGCTCTTGATTATCACGTTGCCGGGTACAGCCAATGAAGAAACGGGCGAAGACGATACTGCCTGGCGCATCGAAATTTATGATGTCAATGGACCGCCGGATTTCAATCAGCCACCCGGCATTGATCTGGCTTATAGTGGGCAGAGTGCATCGTGATGAGCGAGCAGGCAAACGCAACAACGGCTTCTACTGATGACACCATCATCAATGGCAACGCGCAACGCACCGTAAATCCCTGGGTGGTGATGGCCTTCATCGCTATTCCGGTTTTCGTGGGGTCGTTGGATTTAACGGTTGTCTCGGCCTTCCTGCCGGAACTCATCAACGAGTTGGGCCTGCCGTTTGATACGGGCCTGGACGACGCCTCGTGGATTGTGACCAGCTATTTGCTGGCCTATACCATCAGCCTGACGTTTGTCGGGCGCGTGAGCGACCTGATCGGGCGGCGCGGGGTGTATGTGGCTTCGCTACTGGTGTTCATCGTGGGGTCTATCATCGTTGCGATTGCGCACCAATGGCCGACGGACCTGCTGGTTGACATCTATCGGCGCTTCGGTGAACGCCCCGACGCGGCCTATGCTAATTTGCAGGTGATCATCTTCGGGCGGGTGGTCGAAGCGCTGGGGGCGGGTGCGCTCGTGCCTGTCAGTCTGGCGCTGGTCGGTGATTTATTCCCACCTGAAAAACGCGCCCGTCCGTTAGGCTTGGTGGCGGCGATGGATACGCTAGGCTGGGTGCTTGGCCCGGTGTATGGCGCGATTTTCATGCAGATTATGCCCTGGCAGGGCCTTTTCTGGATGAACGTACCGCTGACGCTGCTCTCGCTGTTTTTGGTGCTGTACGGCCTGCGTTATGTGCAGCAAACCCCCGTGCAGGGGCGCTTCGATTTCCTCGGTACGGGTTTGATTATCGGCGCGCTGACCTGCCTGAGCCTGGGCTTGGGCGGCAATGTGAACTTCGCGGCCTTCGATGCAGGCATCGAGAACCTATCACCCCTGCCGGATTACGCGCTGCCTGTGCTCTCGGCGGGTGTGGTGTTCTTCCTGGCCTTTTTGCTGGTCGAAAGCCGTGTGCGCGACCCACTGATTAACCTGAACATGTTCCGGCGGCGCAATCTATCGGCGGCGGCGCTGACAAACCTGCTGGTGGGCTATGTGCTGTTTATCGGGCTGGTCAGCGTGCCGATTCTGGTCAACGTGCGCCAAGCTGACATCTCAGGCTTATCAGAGGCAGCGCTAGAGGTGGGCTTGTTGTTGTCTACGCTGACGATTCCGATGTCGCTGATGGCCTTTGCTGGCGGCTGGGTCAGCGATCAAATCGGCATCCGCAACACGGTGCTGGTGGGGCTGACGTTGGCGATTGTCGGCTTCTTGCTGGTGTGGCAGACGTGGACGCTGGATGTCTCGAACGTGTTGATTGCGGTTGAGATGGCGCTTGCAGGCAGTGGCATCGGCTTGACGTTTTCGCCTGTCAGCACCGCCATCATCAATTCAGCCTATGACGAAGAACGCGGCGTGGCCTCTGCGCTGGTCATCATCCTGCGCCTGATCGGTATGACGGTCAGCGTTTCCAGCCTGACGACCTATGTGCTGGTCCGCGTGAGTATCCTATCAGCAGCCGCGCAGGAACAGGCATTCACGGAGGGCGGCGCATTCGACCCCAACGCCTACGCTGCGCTGTATGCCGAAGCGGTGGCGGATGTGTTGGGTGAGGTCGGCTTGATCGGGGCGGCGTTGTGTGCTGTGGCGATTGTCCCGGCGCTGTTTCTGGGTCGCACCGCAAAATTGCCGGAGAAGTAGCGCGTTACTCGATCACCTCAACCAGAATCTTTTGCGCGACGCTGTGCCCAAGCACGATTGTTTTGCCATCTGGCAGGCGCACCGTCAGCGGCCCCTCAAAGGGGTCACGCGCCCTCACTTCGACTGTTGCTTCCAGCTTGAAGCCCTTATCCAGCGTGTGTTGCAGCATGTCATTATCTGTGCTGATGAGGCGGGCGACACGTGCGGGTGTGGACAATGGCAAGATCGCTAGCGGTTGCAGGTCACGGCGGGCGATGGTGCCCTCTGCGGTGGGGATGGGGTCGCCGTGTGGGTCAAAGGTGGGGTTGCCGAGCCGTTCTGCCACCGCTTCGACAAAGCGATCCGACACCACATGCTCCAGTTCTTCGGCTTCGTCGTGCACCTCGTGTAATTCGTAGTGCAACTCTTGCAGCAGATACAATTCAATTAAGCGATGACGGCGAATCGTGCGCAGGGCAATGCTGCGGCCCGCATCCGTCAGGCGCACGCCCTTGTAGCGCTCATAATCGACCAGTTCATCCCCGGTCAGGCGCTTGGCCATATCCGTCACAGAGGGCGCGGTGATGTTCAGGGCTTCCGTCAGTGCGTTGGTGGATACACGCTCATCGCCGTGTTGCAAGGTGTAAACGGCCTTCAGGAAATTTTCAACTGCCCGACTGGTTTCTTCTGGCTTGGTCATCGCGTTGCTTCGTGGTCGCTTTATACTATGCAATCAGTGGCTTTGTGTCACTATTATGATAGCACAATTATGGGCGTAACGGCAGAATACAAGGCATCAGCGCACAGCGTCGTGTATCGAAGCCGGTTGAAACATGTTATTGGGTCTCGGACGCGCCGGGGCATGTCCCTACATAACGCGGTTGTAGGGACGCCATTCGTGGCGTCCGCCAGCTATCAACTGAGATAGATACGCTACCATCGCGTAGGTTTATGCGTCCGGCGGGCACGTCGCGTTATAATAGGCGCAAGTCAGCAGCAACAAGAGGGCATCCGCTATGCCATTGGAAGGCACGACACAACCACAACTCTTTCTGGATCGGCTGCGCAAAATCGGCGTGCCGGAGCTATTCGTCCCTAATAAGCCGCCGCGCACTCGGCAAAACCTGCTGCAAGCCGTGCAAACCGAGCTAGAAACGCTGGATAACGATATGCAGGCGCAAATAGAAGCCATCAGGCAGCGCTACGTCGGCAAGCGCCGCAAGAGGCCACTGCCAGCCGAAGCCGAACGTGAGCTAGCGCCCTATGACGTGGTGTATAAGCTGCTTCAGCGCGTGCGCAAAGACGTGAATAATTTAGAAGCCAGCATCCAGGCGGGGCGCATGTTGCCGCGCTTTGAGGACTTCCCGGAATACATCTTCGGGGACCCGGAAACAAACGAGTGGTTTCTCGGTGAATTAGGCGATATGCGCCGCTGGGAGGACACGCAAACGCTGAAAAGCCGTATGGTCGGCCTCGTGCAGCAGCGTGACCCGCTGGTAGAGCAGATCAAGGCGAAGAAAGCAGAGGTGGCCACAGCCAAAGCCACCTACGAGAAGCTACAAGTACGCTACGAGCAGCGCAAAACGGGCCGTGCGATCATCACGCGCTTGCTACTCTGGTTCGTGCTGGCGCTGTTGGCGGCTGGTGTGGCGGCGTCTGTCTTCTTTGCGACCCCAGCCAGCATTAGCGAGCAACAGCGCATCCTGTATGCAGGCACAGCCGCCAGCCTGGGTGCATTCGTGCTGGTTATTGTGATGCCAGTTACGTATGTGCTGTGGCGTAATGGCGTGCGTCGGCTAGAGCAGAAAGTACAGGACGCCCGCAGCGCCCTATCCGCACGGCGTGCTGAAGGCAAAGAGCTACAATCGCGCTATTTGCCTGTGGTGGAGATGCTGCGCAGTACGAGGGCCGAATATGACGACATGCGTGCCACATTCGACCCGTTAGCGAGCTAGAGCGTGAAAGTATGCCGTTTTGGGACGAGCTATAATCCTGTCTAGGTTATCCCACCGCCAGTTCAACCGGGTTGGCGAGCAGGGCCGCTAGCAGATCAACGCACGCCTGCACGTCGTTCACGTCAACCGTTTCGCTGGTGGTGTGCAAGAAGCGCGTCGGGATGCTGATGCAACCACTCGGCACGCCGTCCCGCGTCAACTGGATCGCGCCTGCGTCGGTGCCGCCACCCGTCAGCAGTTCAAGCTGATGCGGGATGTTGTCGGCCTGTGCGCGCTGGACCATCCAGTTTTTGATGGCAGGCGGCACGATCAGGCTGCTATCCTGCACCTTGATGGCTGCGCCACCCCCCAGCTTGACGGCCATCTTGCGGTTGTGGATTTCGTCGCCTGTCGCGGTCACATCCAGCGCAATACCGATGTCGGGGTCTACGCCGTAGCCTGCCACACGTGCGCCACGCACACCGACTTCTTCCTGCACGGTGAAAGCGAAATACACTTCGTTGGGTAGCTCGGATGTGCTTTTGGCGAGTTCGCGCATGGCTTCGATGGCCACCACACAGCCGATGCGGTCATCCAGCGATTTCGCCACGACACGTGACCCACGCTGCTGCATTTCTCGCCAGAAACCCGCCGGGTTGCCCTCCTGTGCTGCTAATTCGCCGCCTTCGCCCTGCACGTCGATGTAGAAGCTATCGACATCGGCTACTTTGGTGCGGCCACTGCCGAAGGCATCATAGGTGCCGATCACGCCGACGGTGCCATCCTCAAATTTGACGCGGTTGCCGTGCAGCGTCGTGTAGATCAGGCCGCCGATGGGCGCAAAGCGCAGGTAGTTGCTGTTGGGTTCGGTGTAGGTGGCCATCACGCCGATTTCGTCCATATGTGCGGCGATCAGGATTTTCTTGCCACCAGACCCCATGCGGCAGATCAGGTTGCCCATGCCATCCACGCGGATTTCGTCGGCCAGGTCTTGCACCTGCTCGCGGATGAGGGCGCGCACCTGATGTTCATAGCCAGAGGGACCCCAGGCTTCGGTTAGCTGCTTAATCAGTTCGATCATTACGGTTATCTCCATGTGCTCATAATATGTTTAGTCGTCAACGCCTTCTAAATGATGCATTTCGCGAAATTTATCCACGAGTTCATCGGGCACAACCGAATAGGCCAGCCCGATGCCGTATATAAGACCATCCCAACAAAATAATTGACACGGTTTGCGGACACGGCAAGCCGTGTCCCTACGAATGACGCCCTGTAGGGACACCCTTCTGGGTGTCCGAGCGGCGTCAGCCGCATTGCTTCTTCGAGTGTTCCAACGTGGCTCCAAAGCCATTTCATATCATTCATACGTTACGTTCTCCGGCACCGTGTCGGGCGTCGCCTCGACTACGTAAAGACGGATGTAAAACACCCGATTGAACGATCAAAGTTACATTTGCAGCAAATGTATAGTGATAGAGTGTAACAACTGTTTCAGACATCAAGCTTTTCGGTACGTCACGCGGAAATGGCGCTTGGCCGGGTTGCCCTCGAATTCCTCGAAGCGCTTTTCGGTCAAGCCCTGTGCTGTGAAGTGTGCCAGTTCCTCGCGGGATAGCGGCCAGGGGATGCCTTGCTTGCTCTCCGATGGTTCGCGGCCATGACACACCACCAGCAAGCTGCCACCCGGCGCGACCAGCCTCGCAATCGCTTCGATGGCAGGTGCGGCCATGTGCCAGGGCAGCGATTGCACTGTGCGACTCTCGAAAACAAAGTTAAACGACGCGGCCCAGGCATCGGGCAGCTTGAACAAATCCGCGACCTGATAATCAACAGAGGATGCCGGGAAGCGCCGCTTGCAGGCATCAATAGCCGACTGCGAAATATCGAACGCAGTCACACGGTAGCCCTGCGCCGCCAGATATTCCGCATCATCACCCAGGCCGCAGCCGATGACGATAGCCGCTGCGCCCGCTGTGATGTCGGTACGTTGGCGCTCCACCCAGGCGGTTAGCAGCGGGTTGGCGTCCTTGATAGCCCAGGGCACCACGCCGTTTGCGTTGGCGGCGTCGGCGTAGACCTTCTCGAACCAGCCCAGGTAATCCCCGGTTTGGAAGGCTTCTTTGATGTAATCGCTGGGTCGTTTGTCGCTCATATGGGTCTCCGCTTGGTGTATCAGGTGTGGTTATCCGGGTTTGGCACGAGCACGCGCAACACCCCCGGCATAACCTGCATTTCGACAGGTGTGGAGGCCGTTGGCATGTTCTCGCCATCCGCGTAAATCTGCATATTGTTCGGGCCATCAATGGTGATGTGCTTGGCCTGCCAGTGCTTGAGCGCTTCGGTTTGTTGGCCCGGTTGCACGTCCGCGACGGTACGCGCCACGTCCAGGATTGCTTGCAGGCGTCCGGTCAGCACATAGACATCCAGCAGCCCATCGTCAATCTGCACTTGTGAGGACAGGCGGAAGCCCGAACTACCACCGGCTGCGCTGGTATTCATCACCAGGCACGCCACACCGTCTGCTTCAACGGTCTGGCCGTCAAGCTGCATGGTGTAGGTGTACGTCTCCAGGTTACGCAGCACACGGAACGCGCCAACGTAGTAGGCCAGCACGCCCCAGTTGTTTTTCATCTCGCGGCTAATCTGACTGCTGTAATCGGCCATTAAACCCGTGCCGACGCGCAGCAGAAAATAGCCCTCACCCACGCGGCCCACGTCAACAGCGCGGTATTGCGCTTCCTCTGCGACGACCAGACGGGCGGCGGCTTCTAACTGTGCTGGGATGCCGAGTTCATCTACCAGGGCGTTACCCGTGCCACCCGGCAGCAGGGCCAACGGCACGGACTGGTCGATCATGCCACTAGCCACATCGCGCACGGTGCCGTCGCCACCATAGGCCACGATCAACTCCGCGCCGGATTCGATAGCTTGGCGGGCGTAGCGTGCGCCATCGCCCAGCTTATGTGTGATGCTCACCTGCCAGTTCAGGTCGTGCGGTTGCCATACAGTGTTCAGCGTGTTCAGGATCGGCTCATTGCGGCCTGACGCCGGGTTGATAATGACGTGAATGTGCTGAAAAGTCGCCATTGTCTGCCTATGCCTGTTGTAGCAAGTCTGCTGTGATGCGCTTGAGCGTGGCTTGCACCAGCTTCACATGGTTGTCGTAATCGTCCAGGCTCAGGAAGGCGACTGGGCTATGAATATAGCGGCAGGGCATCGAAATCACGATAGAGGGGATGCCCTCGTTGGCCATATGGATGCGGCCTGCGTCTGTGCCGCCCCCGAGCGCTGTTTTCGTCTGATATGGGATGCCCTCGGCTTCAGCGGTTTCCTTCAGGAATTGCAGCAGATACGGCGCTGTAATCATGCTGCGGTCCATCACCGTAAGCGCCGGACCCTGCCCGACTCTGGTGGCCGGGTTGCGCACGGTGGGGTCGTCCGCTTCGGCCATCGGGTCGGGCACGTCATGCGCGGTGGTGCCCTCTAGCACGATGGCCATATCCGGCTTCAGGCGTTGCGCCGCGACAGTTGCACCACGCAGGCCGACCTCTTCCTGCACGGTGAAAGCTGCGACGATGTCCACCGGGTAGGGGCCGTTTTGCAGCACGTCGATCAGCACGGAGCAGCCGACACGATCATCAAAGGATTTGCCGCGCACCATGCGCGTACCGTCAATTTCTGCATAGTAGCTATCGAAGCCGACGCGCTCGCCGCGTGCGACCTTGCCTTCGGCCTCGCTTTTGTTGCTGGCCCCGATGTCGATGCGCAAATCCTTTAGCTTGGTGACGTTCTGGTCGTTGTTCATGTGGATGGGCGTCCACATAATCACGCCGGGGATTTGCTGCTTGCCCACTTTCACGCGCAGGCCGGGCAAAATGCGGTCATCCACGCCGCCGACTGGCGCAAAGCGCAGTTGGCCGTTGCTCTCATGGCCTGTGACCATGAAGCCAATTTCGTCCATGTGTGCTGCGATCATCACACGCGGCAGCTTATCGCCATTGGTGCCCTTTTGCAGCGCGGTCAGGTTGCCGATGCTATCGACTTCGATGCCAAGTTCTGTTTTTGTCTTTGTTACGTGGTCCTTGATGGCGTTGTACACGATCTGGCGCACTGCGCCTTCATCGCCAGAGACACCAATCGCCTCGGATAGTTCTTTCAGTAGCATATTTTTTGTCCTCTCGCCCTAACCTTGTGCGGCTTCCAGGTCGTTCATATCCAGCGTGCCCATAAAATCAGCGTCTAGCGATGCGATGAACTGCGCTAGCAAACGCCCGGTGCGTGTGATGTCGCGCAAGTCCAGCGTTTCGACAGGCGAGTGCATGTTACGCAGTGGTACGCCGATCAGCGCCGTTGGGATGCCATCCCGCGCCACCTGAATCGCCCAGGCATCGGTACCCGTTGCGCCAGGGATAGGGTCCACCTGATATTTGAGTTCGTATCGCTTGGCGATAGCGGTCATGCGCTCGAATAATTTGGGGTGGATATTCGGCCCCAGCGCCAGCGATGGCCCGCCGCCGAGTTTACTGGCGATGTCCTCTGGCACGCCGCTTTGCTCCGCGAAGGTCACATCCAGCGCAATAGCGACATCGGGCTGAATGCGGTGGGCTGCTGTGCGTGCACCGATCAGGCCCGTTTCTTCTTGAATGGTGGCGGTTGCGTATACGTCCCAGGCATGTTGTAGGCTCTGCAATTCATGCAAGCAGGCGGTCACGGCGGCCACACAAGCGCGGTCGTCCATCGCTTTAGAGGCCACGATATGCTCGCCCAGCTCGACCATTGGCAGGTCCAGCGTGATGACATCGCCAATCTGCACCAATTCCGCGACCTCATCCGCAGGCAAGCCCAGGTCTACCACCAGATGATTCAGCGTGGCGTATTTTTTACGCTCGGCGTCCTTCAGCAGATGCGGCGGAATCGTACCGACGTAGCCCTTGAGCGGGCGCTTGCCGTGCACGAGAACGGGTTGCGCCAGCATCACGCGCTGGTCGATGCCACCGACGCGCCCGACATACACGAAGCCATCCACCACATCACGCACCATCAAGCCGATCTCGTCCATATGCGCGGCCAGCATGATTTTACGGCGTGGTTCGGTTGGTGTGGTGGCACGCTTGATGCCGATCAAGCTGCCGAGCTTATCCTGGTCGAAGTCATCGACCAGATCACGCCATGCGTCCTGCACAATGGCGCGGATGGGCGCTTCGTAGCCGGATGGCGCATGTGCCTCGACCAGCGTTTTCAGGTGTGCTTTCAGATCAAACACAGTGATTCCTTATTAACTCATGAATGTTCATTATTTACGCACGTTGCTATGTGGGTATGGGCACATGACAGCGTGAACGGTGAAAATTGGTGATGGCGGGCACCCTGGAGCATGTGCCTACGGTTCAAGGCCATACCCACAAAATGATTGACCCTGTTTGCGGACACGGCTTGCCGTGTCCCTATGAGCGATGACCTGTAGGGACACCCTTCTGGGTGTCCGAGCGGCGTCAGCCGCATTGCTTCGTTAAGCCTGGAATTATGCTTCGTTTTGAAAGGTTTTTCAATGCGTCGGGTTAAATAAATGTAACCGTTCACCGCGTCCTGTTGTTATGGCGGCTGCCGCTACAGGTTAATGTTTTGTATGTGAATTAGGGACGCTGCAAGAAATCCACACATTACAAGGGTTTTGCCGGGCCGCTGCCTGCTGCATCCGCCGAGACTGTCGCCCATACCAGATAATCGCCCCACAACAGCCCTGCATCGCCCTCCAGC
>DAOTTW010000369.1:0-4878 GCA_034437615.1 Anaerolineae bacterium
ATGGTTGCGTCCCCATCGGGGTCTATCACAAGCGAAGTTGCCGTTGTATCTGGGGTTCTTTGAGTTTGTGCACAATGTGCGTTGTCGAGGTCAGACCCTTTTGCCCAGCCTCATTCAGACACTCGTCGCAGCTCCTTGAAACCCGGAAAGAGCCTGAAAAACGCACGACCACGCTATTGTGTGGTGCTACCAGGCGGGTGGTTAACGAGCAAGTTTTATGGTGTGTGAAACCTTTTTGCAGTCGGTAGATCGAAGGATATGCTTGGGATCAATGTGGAGGCTTTCAAAGCTGGGCAGATAGCTTTAACTGCCATTAATTTCAATTTACCAACGCACAAAGCTCAAATTCAAGCCTGTTCACCAGTCCATCGACACTTATGCAAGCCCCGACTTATCGCTGAAAAAACCTCACGTTAAGCGGCTGACAAGACATCCCCGGCAAATTCCTTTAGCATAGGCAACATGTCTACAGTCGTAGAGGGGCTAATTTCCGGCTGTGCAAAGAACTATGCGTAAAAAGCGATCATCGTTAGCGTCCGGCAAGCGAACCTGGCTGTTACCTGGTTTGCTGCTGGGCTTCCTTTTGCTTATCGGCCTGTTGATCTACAGCCTGATGCTGGGCGCAGCCGACATCACACCCGCAACGGTGTTTGATGCGCTGTTTCGCTATGACGACACATCCTTCAACCATCTCGTGATTCAGACCGTGCGCTTGCCGCGTGTGCTAGCTGGGGCCGTTGTCGGTGCAGCGCTGGCAGTCGCCGGGGCCATCATGCAGGGCCTGACGCGCAACCCGCTGGCCTCACCAGGCATCCTGGGCATCAACGCTGGCGCGTCGTTTGTGGTGGTGCTGGCCGTATTCGTGTTGGGCAGTCCGCCGCTGGCGACGTATGCGCTTTTCGCCATGCTTGGTGCGACAGGCGCGGCGATCATCGTCTACGGCCTGGGGTCGATGGGGCGAGGTGGCGCGACACCGTTACGCCTGACGCTGGCCGGGGTCATCCTGACCGCGTTTCTGGGGTCGTTTACGACGGCGCTGCTGATTACCGATCAGGACACGCTCGATCAGATTCGCTTCTGGACAGTTGGTTCGCTGGCAGGGCGTGACTGGGAATTGCTGCGCCTGACGACGCCTTATATGCTGCTCGGTATGCTGGGAGCGTTGCTGCTAGCGCGACAGATCACGACGATCAGCCTGGGCGACGACATCGCCGCCGGATTGGGTCAGAACGTGGCGCTCGTCAAAGGTTTGGCAGCGATTGCGACGGTCTTACTGGCAGGTGGGGCGGTTGCACTGGCGGGGCCGCTCGGCTTCGTCGGCCTGATCGCGCCGCATCTGGTGCGTTTCCTGGTCGGCGTCGATTACCGCTGGATACTGCCATACAGCATCCTGGTTGGTGCGGGACTGGTGATCGGCGGTGATATGGCGGCGCGTGTGATTATTCGTCCGCAGGAAGTGCCCGTCGGTGTGATGATGGCGCTGCTTGGCGCACCCTTCTTCGTCTATCTGGCACGCCGCAAGGTGAAAAGCTGATGACGACGCTACCGAAATCATCCTGGCGCACGCTGCGTGCTGGCCGCGTCTCGTTCAAGCTGGATCGGCGCACGGTCCCTGTGTTTATCGTGCTGCTGCTTCTTGGCGGCGCTGTGCTGGTCACGAGTATCAGCTATGGCGCGTTCGACATCACGCCGCTGCAAGTGCTGCAAACCATCCTCGGCATCGACACAGGCGACAACCGCCACGAACTCGTCGTGTGGACCTTTAGAATGCCGCGCATCCTGGTGGCCTTTATGGTCGGCGCGGCGCTGGCGGTCTCCGGCACGATCTTGCAGGGCATCACGCGCAATCCACTGGCTGACCCCGGCATCCTGGGCGTTACGTCCGGGGCGTCGCTGGCGGCTGTGGCGACCATCGTCTGGTTTGATCTGCCGCTAAGCCTGCTGCCGTTTGCCGCCTTCGCTGGTGCACTCGTCATGGCGCTGCTGATCTTCGTGCTGGCCTGGAAGGGCGGCAGCGCCCCGGTGCGGCTGATCCTGGTCGGCGTCGGCCTGAGCGCTGTCGCGGCGGCGCTGGTCAACCTGATGATCGTCTTTGGCGAGATCAATCAGGTGCAGCAGGCGACGATCTGGCTGGCGGGCAGCGTCTACGGGCGCAACTGGCAGCATGTGCAGACGATTGCGCTGTGGCTGGTTGTGCTGCTACCGATCACGCTTTTGCTGGCGCGGCAACTGAACACGCTGGGCCTGGGTGATGATCTGGCGCAGGGGCTGGGCTTGCGCGTGGAACTTCAGCGCGTCCTGTTGCTGGTGCTGAGCGTTGCGCTAGCGGCTATCGCAGTCTCGGTGGCTGGTACGGTTGGCTTCGTCGGCCTGGTCGCGCCGCACATCACGCGGCGTCTGGTCGGCCCTGCACATGAGGGCTTGATGCCGACGGCGGCGCTGTTGGGTGGCGTGCTGCTGATGTTCGCTGATCTGGTGGGGCGCTGGGTCATCGCACCCTCTGAGCTACCTGTCGGCATCATCGCGGCCATCATCGGCGCGCCCTACTTCGCTTACTTACTGTACCAAACCCGTAACCAATAGCAACCTATCGCGACGATATAACGAGAGAGAAAACACCATGAAACACCATATTTTCACTATTTTCGCATTACTGGTCCTCAGCCTGCTGCCCGCAATGGCACAGGAGACAGACGCCGCTTTTCCGGTGACAATTGAGCATAAATTCGGCAGCATCACGCTGGAGGAGAGACCAGAGCGTGTCGTCTCGATTGGCTACACCGAGCAGGATACGCTGCTAGCGCTGGGCGTGACGCCTGTTGCCGTGCGCTACTGGTATGGCGACCAGGACAGCGCGATTTTCCCCTGGGCGCAGGACGAAGCCGCCGGGGCTGAGCCGATTGTACTGAATATGCCGTTCGGTGCGCTTAATTATGAGGCGATTCTCGCCCTGGAACCGGACCTGATTAGCGCGGTTGGCTCTGGCATCACCGCCGAGGAATATGAAAACCTGTCGCAGATTGCGCCGACGCTGGCCCAATACGACGAGTATGTTGATTTCGGGATGCCCTGGCAGGAGCGCGTGCGGTTGATCGGTCAAGCCGTTGGCGAGAACGAACGCGCCGAGCAAATCGTGGGTGATTTAGAAGCACGCTACGATGAAATCCGCGAGCAATACCCGCAATTTGAAGGCCAGACCGTCGCCGTCGCCTATCGCAGCCGGGGCACGTATGGCTACTATACCGGGCAGGATAGCCGGGGCCGCTTTTTCACGGATTTGGGCTTCGTTGTGCCGGAGCGCTTGAACGAGATTGCAGGCGAGAACTTCTACGCTGACATCAGCGAAGAACGCGTCGATCTGCTGGATCAGGATTTGCTGGTGTTCCTGGCACTGCAATTTGCCGAGGACGGCAGCGAAGCCGCACGTGACGCCATTGGATCCGATCCGCTGATTCAACAACTGGACGCTACGCAAGCTGACCGCGTGCTGTTCATCAGCGACGAATACGACGACGCGCTGCAATTCAGCACGGTGCTGAGCTTGGATTTCTTGCTGGATAATCTCGTGCCGGAAATCGCAGAGGTTATGCCAGCAAATACGGCTGCTGAATCCTCAACTGGCGCGGTTGGTGCCTGCGCTGAGGGAGAACAACGCATTGTGCATAGCCTGGGCGAAAGCTGTGTACCCGAAGACGTTGAGCGCGTCGTCACGCTCGAATGGACTTACACCGAGAACGTGCTGGCGCTGGGCGTGCAGCCTGTCGGCGTCGCGGACATCGCCGGATACATGGACTGGGTCGATATTCCGCTTGAACTGGCTGAGGATGTCGCGGACGTGGGCACACGGCAAGAACCGAATCTAGAGCAGATCGCCCTGTTAGACCCCGATCTCATCATCACGGCGACGTTACGCCTCAACGAGAACTATGAGCAGTTGAACGCTATCGCGCCAACGTTGGCTTTTAACGCCTATCCCACCGACATCTCGCATTATGATGAGATGGTGACGACCTTCAACACGATAGCAGATGCGCTAAACCGCGAAGAAGAGGCCGCGAACGTCCTGGATGAATTGCAAGCCGCTTATGATCGCGTTGCTGAAGCCATTAGGCAAGCCGACATCACAAACGACACGTTCATCCTGGCCCAGAGCTTCCTATCCGGCGAATCGCCTGTATTCCGTCTGTTCACAGATAATGCAATGGCTGTACAAATCCTTGAGCGCGTCGGCTTAGCGAACGCCTGGGAGGATGTCCCCGGTCCGTTTGGCTTTTCAACGGTTGATTTTGAAGGCTTTGCTGGCATTGACGACACGAATTTCTTCTACATCGCACAACCTACGGATCAAGCAGCGATCACGGACGCGCCCGTATGGGACGCGCTACCGTTTGTGCAGAACGATCATGCCTATTGGCTCGGTGGCGATGTCTGGTTGTTTGGCGGACCATTATCTGCTGTAACATTGCTGGATACGGTTACGGATGCGCTGCCTGGCTGATCGACATTTGACGCAGGGACACGCAGATGCGCGTCCCTCTATGGGTGTTGATTGGTTAATCCGTCTTAAAATACGGCGAAAGGACGTGAAAATGTTAAGGTTACAAGCTATCGTCCCAACGGGCAAAGCATCAACAGAGCAAGTCAGCAATGATTGACGCGAGCAAGTTATCCCTGACCTACGATGGCAAAACGGTCATCGTACACGAATTGGATTTGCACATCGCAGCGGGGTCGATCACAGCGCTGGTCGGCCCCAACGGTTGCGGCAAGTCCACGTTGCTGCGTGGCATTTCGCGCCTGCTGAAGCCGCTGACGGGCAGCGTGCATCTGGACGGGCGCGAAGTGCATACGATGAAGGCCAGAGACCTCGCCAAACGG
>DAOTTW010000370.1:0-9968 GCA_034437615.1 Anaerolineae bacterium
TGTGCGCTGGCCGGTGCTGCCAATAGCAGCACCAGCCCCATGAACAGCCCCACAGGGCCGAATCGCTTGAATAAGGTCATCATCGCTAATCAGCCCCCTCTTATGGTCTCTCGTATGCGCCAGCATCACAGATCGCGCCGGGGATGGCGTCGCCATCTATCGGGCGTGCGCTGCCGCGTTGATCGTTATTCAGTGTGCCCGCGCCTAAAACAGTGGGGCAGGCCGCCTGCGCTGCGTCCACGCCATCCGAACCCGCCTGCAATTCATGTGACTGCGTGCCGAGTGCGTTTGTCGTCAGTACGCCGAGCAGGATGTTGGCGTTGCTGTTCGTCAGGCCGCAGCTTGTGCCGCTATCGAAGCTGCCGCCATCGTCGGCAATCGGGATGCCAGCGTTGCAGCCATCGTTGACCAGGCTATTCGTGAAGCTGAAGCTGCCCGCCGTGCTGTCGTTGTAGATGCCATCACCGTCGCCGTTGGGGGCTTCGTTGTTGTTCACCGTCACGAAGTTGGCGAAGAAATCGCCCGCCGGGCTGGTGGTAAAGATGTACAGGCCGCCGCCGTCCTCATCGCGTGCCAGGTTCGCGCTGACCGTCACGTTTTCCAGCACGACGCCGTTGGAGGGGCCGCCCGTGCTAATCATGCCGCCGCCTTCCGTCTGCGCGATGTTGATGCTAAGCGAACTGCGCACGATTTCCAGCTTGGCGTTGGGCTGTGAGGTCACGTTCAGGATGCCGCCGCCCTGCGCTGCCTGATTTGCTTCGATAGACGTTTCGCTGATCTCGACGCTGCCTTCAAAGTTGTACAGGCCGCCGCCGCCACCTTCCAGCGTAGCGATGCTGCCGACGACGTTCTGCCGGATGTCGCTACGTTCGATGACCACTTCAGCCGTGCTGCCCACGTTCAGGCGATGGTTGGCGATGCCACCACCGAGGCCGGATGCCGTCGCTGAGACGCCTGCCCGATTGTTGAAGAATTCGCTGTCCAGCACCTCCAGCCGCGTGTCGTAGCCGTAGTTATGCACGCCGCCGCCGAAGGTGGTCGCTTCGTTGTCGTTCACGCTGCTGCCGTTGCGGATGATGACGTTGGCTTGCCCCGGCGTCACGCTGGGTACTATGAGTGGATCATAGACCGCTGCATGGGCAAAGCTGGTGTTGAAGATGCCGCCACCACCCAGGTAGGCCGGGGGCCGGAAAAACGGATTCGTCGGAAATGGCCAGGAATCGTCCGTGCTGTTGTTGCTGACCGTGCTGGCGTCTATCGTCAGCGTGCTATCCCCGAAGTAGCTGTTGCTGAAGATGCCGCCGCCTGTGTTGCCTGCGAGGTTGCCATCTACGACGGAGCCAGTCTCCAGCGTCACGACACCAGACAGGTTGACGAGGCCGCCACCATCCCGCCGCGCCGTGTTGTTCAGGATTTGCACGTTGGATAGCGTCATCTCACCAGCTTCGTTATTGAAGACGCCGCCGCCGCTTTGCGCAGTGTTGTTCTGGATGATGCTATCCGAGATGACGATGTTGGGGTTCGTGCTATTGAACACACCGCCGCCGCCCTCGGTACCAGTGACGTTGCCATTTTGGATGATGAACTTATCCAGTGTTACATCTGTACGGAAATTTGTGATGGTCACAACGCGGCGATTACCGCTTGCGCTGGCGTCTGCATCGAGTACCGTGCGCGTGGCCGCTGATGGGGTGGTCCAGTCCGGGATGCCGATGCCGGACGGATAGCCGCCTTGTAGCACGATATCGCGATTCACTGAAATCGTCTCGGTTGCGACTGCACCCGAATAGTCATCCGTACCGACACAAGTACCAGCGGTCTGTACCGTCTCTATAGTAGAAAGGCTGGAGGTTTGAATGATGTTTTGGATCGCCTCGTGGTTGAAGGTCGTTTCCTGCAAGTTTGAGGTGGTGTTGCGTGCGAAGCAATTGCCAGGGCGATACAGGATCAGCTCGTCAAATTCAGGTTGCAAGGCTGGGTTGCCCGTTCCACGCCGATAAAACGACATGTAAACCTGCTCAGGCGTTGGTGCCGTACTTGGGGTAATCGCCAGTCGCATTGAGAAGCCCGTGCGCTCAATCGTATCGGCTAAGAAGGGGTCGGTGGATGAGGTCGCACAAATGGCGTCGCCACAGGTCGAGGCGGCTGCATCCAGCACACCCAACAGCAGATACGAGACCACAGGCAGCCCGTTGGCCAGCCCGATTGATGTGTAGCTGCGTGAGGCTGTCGTCACTAGGTTCGTGTTGATCGTCGTGCAATCCAACGTCGGGCAACTGGCGACATAAACACCGGGGGAGGCTCCGTTAAAGCGCACGTAGCTCACCAGTGGGCGCGTGCCATCGAAGGTCACCTGATTGAATAGACCAGCCACCGGGTTCGTCGGATTACCGTCTAACTGAAAGCGGCTTGGGCTGTTGCAGGCGCTATCGTCACAGATCACCAGTTCCAGGTCGCCATCAAAGGTCGTGGCCGGGGTGTCCTTCAGATAGGCGATCAGGGGCCGCACGACGCCGGGTGTTGGTTGGGCCAGTGCCAGTGATGGGTAGTTGAAGCGCGTGCCAACCGCCGCACTATCGGCAATTTCGACGCTTGTGCTGGCGCAACTGAGCGCGTTGGCCGGGTCCACATCGCATTGCTTCAATTCAAGCGTGGCCGTCGAATCGACGTTACCATCTCGGTAGACGATGTAAGCCTCATCCAGGTTACGATCAATGGCGAGATCAAGGCCAGCACCAGTATTCGGACTGACAACCGAAAGGAATTGCATCCCCCCAGATAAATTAGAGCATAGTGGGGTATCGCAACGTGCTAACCGTAGTTCGCCGTTAACGGCCTCGCGGTAAGCCATGACTGGCGTGTCGTTGGCGCTTAGGTCGAGCGAGACGAACACGCCCAGGTCTAAGCCCGTGCCGCTTTCAACCTCAAACTGGTTGCTGGTCGTGCAATCGACATCCAGGCAACGCTTGAGAAAGAGCGCTTCATCTGTAGTGTTGTAATACGCAATAACCGGAAAACCGTTGCTGTCGATGGCAAGGTCGTTATACAGGCCGAGGTCCTTGTTCGATTGTGCGGGGTCAACGACAAGGTTCGTAGACGACGCCTGGGCGACTGCTGTGCTCAGCAACACGAGCAATAGCAAGGCTCCGTGAACCGCCGAACGCAGGTGCAGAGTGTATCTGTGCATACGCTTTGGAATGGACATATCAATCTCGCTTGTGGCCGTTCCACTGATTATGGATATATTGGGCTTACCTTCTTATGGAAAGTTCAAAACGGATTTAGATCATCTTTGTAGGGACGCCATTCTTGGCCTCCGTAGATAGCGGACGCGGCTTGCCGTGTTCCTGCGATCCTGTCGCTTTGCTTTGGTCTATCTATCTATCCGTCGCGTCATGGTGGCGTCAGCCCCTCTGGATGCATATCATTAAGGCTGAAATAGTGATTGCTGCTAGTCACTATACTGAACAATGGACTTAATATGCTCCTTATGGTAATCTAGCATCAATAGGAATACAAGGTCAATTGCGTTTAAATTTATGAGTACACGTTGGCGCAGATGCTGCGGCTGTTTGTGGACGCAGCAAACCGCGTCCCTACAAGACCATCACAACTGGCGGACATAACATATGGCTAGCATCAGTGGGGTATGGCAGTACGAAGGCGGGCGCGATATACCGACAGCCACACAGCTACAGCGCATCACCAGTGCGCAAATCAACCGCAGCGCAGCGCAGCAACATCACCACACGGCGAACGTAGCCTTTGCTTACACGCCGGACGCCCCCACCTCCACGACGCAGCCACAACCCCACCGACACACGGCTGATTTACTGGTCGTGTTTGACGGTCAGCTTCATAATTGTGCTGATCTAGCGGCGGCCTTGCCTGACGCACGTAGCGCACAAGCCACATCGGATGCGGTGTGGGTGGCCTATGCTTACCAGCGCTGGGGCCTGGATTGTCCGGCGCATCTGTACGGCGAATTTGCACTGGCCATCTGGGATGCTGCGCAGCAACGGCTCTTGCTGGCCCGCGATCATATCGGCGTGCGTCCGCTTTACTACTGCCTGCTGCCTGCTGGCTGTGCCTTCGCCAGTGACGTACAGGCGTTGCTCGCTGTCGCGCCATCCGCTGCCGTTGACGAGGTGACTGTGGCCGCCTACCTGACCCTACAGCAACCAGACGACGCACAACGCACATTCTTCGAGGCGGTCCGGCGCGTCGAACCGGGCTGTGTGCTGTGCATCGACCCGCAGCGCGTGCAGCAGCAGCGCTACTGGCATACCGCCAGCGTCCCACGCATCCCTTACAAGCGCTCATCTGAGTACATCGACGCCCTGCGGCAGCGCCTGCTGGATGCCGTCGCCGCCCGTACACAATCAGCGCGGGGCGTCGCCGCGCACATCAGCGGCGGCCTGGATTCCTCTACGCTGGCGATACTGGCCGCAAACGCGCTGGCGCAACGCAACCAACAGTTGGCAATGGGCTATTCCTGGTCACCGGACCCGCAGATCATGCCGATCACCGAGCCAGAGGCGGACGAGCGCACGCGCATTCATGCCATCAGCCAGCGCTACGGCTTCCCGTTGTATTTTGCAGGGCTGACCCCGCAACAAACGCTCGACTTCATGCAGCTTGATATGAGCATCTACGGCAAAGCCGACTTGGTGTGGGAATTGGACGTGTTGCGCCATGCCCAGCAGCGAGACATCGGTGTGATCCTCAGCGGTTGGGGCGGGGATCAGGGCGTGACGCAGCACGCATACGGCTATCTCGCGCAATTGTTTCTGCAAGGGCGCTGGGGGCGGTTGCTGCGAGAGCTACGGCAGCTACGGGCAGGCAATAAACGCACATGGCGCAGCCTGATTAAGCAGCAGGTGCTCAAGCCGCTACTGCCAACGCGCTCTCGGCGCGGGTACAGCCGCTCTCAGGCGGCCAAAGGTCGCTATGCGCGGCAGGCTTTTACAGTGGGCTTGACCGACCAGCTGCAACCAATAAGGCTTGGGGTGCGGCCTGGCATACGGACTACGCAGCGTCTTTATCTATCGTCGCCGTTGCTTTTAGCACGCCTGGAATCCTGGGCTGCCTGGGGTGCGCTGTACGGGGTCGTGCATCGTTACCCGCTGCTGGACCGCGCCGTGCTGGAGTTGGTCCTGAATATGCCCGCTGGCCTGTTTTATCGAGATGGCGTCGGGCGCTATGCCTATCGGCAGGCGTTGCGCGGGCTGGTGCCGGATGCGCTGCTACAGCACACCAGCAAGGCCGACCCCGCTTCGTTCGCTGATGTGCGCGGCAATACGTTCCACACATGGCAACGACTGGCACAAGAGCCGGATTTGCTGCACGCATTCCTGACACCCCAGGCACAGCGTTGGATACTGACGGACGCACTGAAAGCCGATATAATGCATATACCGAAAAGCACCGAGAGCGATAGTGTGCGACGTTGGCTATCAATTTTGCACACATTGCGCCTATGCATCGTTGCAAAACATCACTTAGAATCAGCGTAAGTAATTTGTTATACGCGATAAAAAGCCCAGATCAACAAAGGCCCAGACCAACAAAGGCCCAGACCAGCAAAGGCCCAGATCAGCAAAGGCCCAGACCAGCAAAGGCCCAGACCAACAAAGGCCCAGACCAATAAAGGCCCAGACCAACAAAGGCCCAGACCAATAAGGAGAGCTAAGCATGGCAGAGCATACGCGAGCGCCGCAAAATGGCGAAAATCTTTTGTCTACGGGTGATACACCACAGGCAACACCTGATGAGCGCACACAAACGCGCAAAACCTGGGCAACGCCCCGGCTGCTTGAATTGAACATGGGTTTGACCGAGAGTGGTACCCTAGCTTTTATCGCCGAGGAGTACGCAGATGAAACTTTTGGCCTCAGCGACGGTGGTTGAGCGGTAACTACCCACAACCTGTATACAGGGATACGGCCTGCTGCGCCCAGGGCGCAATGCACTGCGCTCTTACTCAACAAAGACGCGCAATATGAAATTGCGAGATGCACCCGTCCCTGGCGTTTCGGTTGTACCGACGTTGACACGGTGAGCAACCGCGCCGAATTTGCTCGGTAGCGCGGTGAAGACAGCCTGATTCGTGCCCCCTGTGCTGAAGTTGACGCGCTCACCGCTACTCTGGCCGGGCAGGAAAAACTCCACAAATGGTACGAGGCCCTCCGATGTTACCTGCACAACGACATCGGTTGCACGACACACGCGAATCTCCACTATGTAGCTCCGGGTGACGCTGACATCCGGCAGTACGCCGCTCTCTACTAGGGCGTGCCGGACTTCGCGATACTCAAGGTGTAGCTTGCCGATGGCGGTACTGGCGTACTCGCACTGCTGATGACGAATGTGTAATCGGTGTTCGTATTGAACTTCGGTGGGAACACGTTAAACGTCAATTGATTGACGCCGGATTGTGCGAACGCTTCGCTCGCAATGGGACCAAATGGCCCCGAGACTTCGATCTGTGGGATGAACTCCGAGTTGATGGTGACCGTCACTGTAACCATCATACAAGTGCGAATGGTCAGCGCATATCTGTCGCTGTTCCCCGTAAGCGTCGCAAACCCTGAGGTGGGCAGGTCATCAGGCTCGTCACAGAAGCGTGGCGTTGACGGCACAAGCGTGAGGTCACCGATTGTCGGTAAGATGCTGAATTCCGGTGTGGCAGTTGGCTCGTTGGTCGCTGTCGCAAAGGGCACAATCGGCGGCGGACCTGCCAGCGGCACATCGAAGCAGTTGCCCGTCGCCGCGACATCGTTCTGACGCACCCAGATTTCGTTCACCGAGAAGCGCCGCGCCCCCAGCGCCTCCGCTTTGTCCAGTTGCCACCAGCGGCTGCCATCATCAGCCACATTTTGCCCGGTCACGCTGATAGGCTGGTTGACCTCCATATATTGAAAGATCGTGCGGTTAAAGCCAGGACCCACGCGCAACGCTGCGCCGTTGACGACATCTGTGCTGACGGTGCAGGGCACATCCGGCGTGGGCGTGCTGCTGGCCTGGGGTGCGGCGGTGACGATAGCGCGTGTGGGTTGGCCTGCGGCGCTGGTCGCCGCTAAGTTTTGCGCGATGGCCGTCACAGTCAGCGCCAGATCAGCAGCAGAGGGGCCGCTCGGTGTATTCGTCGCCAGGCTTTGCGCGATGGCGGTTACAGTGAGGGCGAGGTCAGCCGCAGACGGGCGCACTGGTGTGGCGCTTGGCGGCGGCACAAAGGGCGTCGGTGACGGCTCAGGGGCATTTGCTGCGCTGGCGGGTTGCTCGTTCGGTGTGATGAACGCGCCGTAGCTGTTGGCAATCACCGCGACTAAATCCGCGCTGGATAGCAGGTCGATGGGCACTGCGTTGGCCAGCACGAAGCCGAAATCGCCTGTATCGCTATCCGTTGTGCCTAAATCTACCAGATAGGCCAGCACTGCACGCTCTTGCAATACGACAAAGGCCCCCACAGCGGGCGCTCCGGCCACGTCTACGCTGAACGCATCGGCGCTGATGCCTTCAAATTCCAGCAGCGTGCGCAGGATGTCCGTCGGCGTGGCCGCACCCGGCACCAGCGCACGCACACGCTCAGCTAGCACCGGGCTGAACAATTCAATGCTCAGCGTGCTCTCGCTATCGCTGACGATTACCGAATTCAGGTCTTGCGTCAGCCCCCAATCCTGCGGATAGCTGAAGCGGATGCCGCCCTCAGACGTAAAATCCTCTGTGGGCAGGCCCGGCGGAAAGCTCAGTCGGCGTTCGCTGGGCGCTGCACCCGGCGCAGGGCTGGCGACCTGCACCGCGCTGGTCGTTGCTGGCGCGGCGGTGGCCACAACCGCGACCTGCGTGGGCACGGGCGTCTGTGTCGGTTGCAGGGTGTCGCGTGGTGCGGTGATAACGGCGTTGGGCTGCGGCTCCCAGTCCGGTTCCAGGTCGTTCCAATCGTTATTTGTGAGTTGCTGCACGTTGCTACCGTCCGCGTTCATCACGAAAATCTCAAAGTCGCCGTCACGATCAGAGCTAAAGGCGATCTGCGTGCCATCCGGCGACCAAGCCGGGAAGCGGTCACGGCCTGGGTCGCTCGTGAGTTGTTGCAGGTTGCTGCCATCGGCATTAATAACGTAGATGTCGCTGTCGCCGTCGCGCTCACTCTCGAAGGCAATGCGGCTGCCATCCGGTGACCACGACGCGGCAAAATCCAGCGCGGGGTCGTCCGTCAATTGGGCCGTCACGTCGCCGTTTGCGTCTGTGATGTAAATGTCGTAGTTGTTATTTACCAGGATGCTGACGGCGATTTGTGTGCCATCGGGCGACCAGGTGGGGTTCTGGTGTGTGTTGTCGCTGCGGCTGATGTAGCGTAGGCGGGTTGCGCCTTCGTCCAGCGTCCACATGGCGAATTGCTCTCTGCCGTAGTTCGCTTCGATGACCAACAAGCTGCCATCAGGCGACCAATCGGGGTCGGCTGATGCGCCTTCGCCGCTGGTCATGCTGCGTATGCTGCCATCCGCCAGCGTATAACGGTGGATTTCGCTGTCGTCGGTGTCGTCGCTGCTGCTGTTGCTATCAAACGCAATTTGTGTGCCATCCGGTGACCAATCCGGGCTGGTGTCGTTGCCGGGGTCGCTTGTCAGGCGTTCGATGCCGCTGCCGTCCGCGTTCATGATGTAAATGTCGATGTTGCCTGCGGGGTTGGCATGGTAGGCGAGGCGTCCGGCTGTGCTGCTGCTGTCTTGCGCAGATGTCAATGAGATGGCGAGCAACAGCGTGAACAGTAGGCTAATGACGATACGCGGCATAGTGCATGTCTTTCTGTTGATTAGGTATGAGATCAAACGCGACTTTCACGTATTGTAGCGCATGGGCGGCATTGATAGCAAAATTGGACGAATGCAGGCTAAAAGAGCCTGTTCGCTCTGTACACAATCGGTCATAATGGCGCGAATTTTGATAGCACAGCACACAACAAGGATCAATAACTTGACAAAGAAAGCACTGATTACGGGTGTCACCGGGCAAGATGGCTCGTATCTGGCCGAGTTCTTGCTAGAGAAGGGCTACGATGTATACGGTATGGTGCGTCGTACCAGCACAGTGCGCTATGAGCGCATCCGCCACATTCAGGACCGGATTACGATCCTTCAGGGCGATCTACAGGATCAAACCAGCCTCAACCGCGCCCTGAGCGACACCCAGCCGGATGAGATTTACAACCTGGGCGCACAGAGCTTCGTGCCGACCTCCTGGAATCAACCGGTGTTTACCGCAGAAACCACCGGGCTAGGCGTCACGCGGATGCTAGAGGCCGTCCACACCGTAAAGCCGGACGCCCGCTATTATCAGGCGTCCAGCAGCGAGATGTTCGGTAAGGTGCAGGAAACGCCGCAGCGCGAGACGACGCCGTTTTACCCACGCAGCCCCTATGGTGTGGCGAAGGTCTATGGCCATTGGATCACGGTTAACTACCGCGAAAGCTACAACATGTTCGCGGTCAGCGGCATCCTGTTTAACCATGAGTCGCCGCGCCGAGGTCTGGAGTTCGTAACGCGCAAGGTCACGTACAATGCAGCGAAGATCAAGCTGGGCCTGACGAATGAACTGCGCATCGGCAACTTAGATGCACGGCGCGATTGGGGCTACGCCGGCGATTACGTGGAGGCCATGTGGCTGATGCTACAGCAAGATCAGCCCGACGATTTTGTGATCGCAACAGGTAAAACGCATAGCGTGCAGCGCTTGCTGGAAGTGGCGTTCGAGTGCGTGGATTTGAACTGGCGCGATTATGCGGTACAGGACCCGCGTTTTAGGCGTCCCGCAGAGGTGGACTTGCTGATTGGCGACCCCAGCAAGGCCCACGCCAAACTCGGTTGGGAGCCGAGCGTCAGCTTTGAGGCCCTGATTCAGATGATGGTGGAAGCAGACATCGAGCGCCTGAAGCAAGACCCGGATTGGGCAGTGTGATCTGTAGTAAC